>CAZKJJ010000007.1:0-19891 GCA_964553055.1 uncultured Acidimicrobiia bacterium | reverse complement strand
CAGGCGGTCGAGGAGGCGTTGGTCGAGGCGTTCGAGGAGCGAGAAGGCACGGCGCGGCCGCGGCTCCACAGGCACCGGACAGGCCATCTGCTCCGGCTCGGCCTCGACGTGGCCGCCGAGGCGATCGGCTTACCGACCGAGGAGCTCGTCGGTGCGATGCTCGAGGGAGAGCAGTCCATCGCTGAGGTCGCCGAAGCCAACGGCGTCGATCCGCAGACCGTCGTCGATGCACTCGTGGCCGAGGTTTCTGCGAGGATCGACCACTTCGCCTCCGAGCACGACGTCGACCCTCAGCGCGTCGAGCAGCTCGAGGCGAACCTGGCCGAACGGATCGAGCGTCTCGTCTTCGCAGAGCCGGGTGACGTGCTCCGTTTCCAGCGTTTCGGATCCCTCCGGCCCTTCTCGGAAGACACCGGAACCTCGATCGGGGCTTGAGGATGCCGGAGTTTCTGACCGCCAACAGAGTTCCTCGGAGCGGCAGACGGCCGCGCCTGAGAGAAGCAGGACGGGTGTGCGCCGAGCCTGGCTGCGAGACCGTCCTGTCCCGTTACAACATCCGGGACCTGTGCCACATCCACGCAGGCACCCGCTTCCCGCGGGTGCGGGGGGTCACGACTCGGAAGTGATCGGATCGGGAGGCCGTTGCGCCAAAGCGACCCTGTCCCAGGCATTGAACACAGGTATCGCGGCAACCGTGAGGGCGGCGCACAGCAGGAACATAGCCCCGTAACCCCAGCCTGCTATGACCGCACCGAGCGTGGGTCCCCCCAGGAGCAGCCCGAGGTCGATCTCAGAGGTGAAGAGGGCAACGGCGGAGCCCCTCTCATCCTCGGTCGCCCTGTCGACGACCATGGTCATGAGGATAGGGAACCCGAATCCGTGTCCGATGCCTGACAGGATCCCCGCGACTCCGATGTGCGAGTCGGAGTCGGCCGCCGCCAGCACCAGAAACCCGAAGGCGAGCAGCACGAGGGACGGGTAGAGGACTCGCCTGGCTCCCACCCTGTCCGGCAGCCATCCGAGGAACACCCTCAGCAAGATGGCTGTCACTGCGTAGGCGCCGAAGAACAGGCCCACGGAACCTGTGCCTGTGTCGTTCACGTACGTCTTGAGGAACACGAAGTACGACGTGAGGACCATCGAGAAGATCCCGATGATGAACCAGAGCGGTGCGAGCTTGCCGTCGCGAAGCGCTCGAAAGAAGGGACTGATACTGATCCCACGGCCGGCGGAACGCTCGACGGTCTCGGCGAGCGGCAGAGAGAGCAGCAGGGCTGCGAGTGCACACAGCAGGGCTGTCATGAACAGCGCTCTGAAGCTCCATATGCCCAGGACGATGTCGCCGATCACCCCGCCGAGTGCGATCGGAAGCAGTCCTGACACACCGAAGAGGGCCAGGCCCTGGGTCCTGCGCTCCACAGGGACGATGTCGGCGGCGTACGTGAACAGGACAGGGAAGAGAATGCCGATCCCGATGCCGTGGATGATCCTGACGATGTACAGCCATGGGCCGATCGACTGCACCGTCAGGTACAGAAGAAGGCCCAGGACGTTGATCGCGTTGCCCACGAGTATCAGGGGTCTCCTGCCTCTGGTGTCAGAGACAGCGCCCACCCATGGCCTGATGACCACCGAGGTGATGGAGGCGACGCCCACGACGAGGCCGATCTGGACCTCAGTGGCGCCGAGATCCTGCAGGTACCCGGGAAAGTGCAGGAAGAGAGCCCACGACAGGCCTTCCATGAGGGCGGCGCACCACGCGAGCACGAACGGTCCTCTGAGCAGGCTTCTGGTCGACATCGTGCGCAACCTAGGGTTCGTGGCTACCAAGCATCAACATCAGCGCATCTCTGAAATTTCGCTTAATCCCGGGCTGGGCTGGCAGACAGGTTTCCAATCCGGCGTACCCTTTCCTCGATGCAGGACACCGCTCCCTCCATGATGCAGGACTCCGCTCCTTCGACGTCTGCCAGAGCCGCAGCGGGCGCAGCCGGCGCAGCGGTGGCGCTTGCTCTCTCCGAGCTGCTCACGGGCTTGCTCGGGGCAGGCTCCTCGCTCGTGGAAGGGATAGGCGAGTGGGTCATCGACGTGTCACCTTCGGCGCTGACCAAGTTCGCCATCGAGGTGTTCGGTCAGTACGACAAGCCGGTGCTGGTCGTGAGCATCGTGCTGGTGGGACTGGTAGCTGGTGCCGTTCTGGGCGTGCTGTCGAAGCACGGGTCGTGGATTCCGATCGTCGGATTCGCTTTGTTCGGCGTCTTCGCCGCCTACACCGGGGCATCTCATCCCGACATCTCTGCGGGCGTAGCCGTTCTGGTGGCGGCCGCCTCTGCGGTCGTGGGCTTGCTAGTCATGTGGCGGCTGTTGTCTCTGGCTGTCCAATCGCCCGATGGGGAGGAAGGGGAGGCGGCTTCACCAGAGCGAAGGGCTCTGTTGGTGGGACTCGGTGCCGTGGGGGCGCTCGCCGTTGCCTCCGCGGGCGTCGGTAGGGCGCTCCTCGGCAGGGCCAAGATCGTCGCTGCTGGCCGCAACGAGGTCGTGCTTCCCACGCCCCGACTCGCCGTAGCCGATGCTGGAGCGGAGGCGTCGTTCGCGCTGGAGGGCCTCAGCCCCATCGTCACGCCGAACGACGAGTTCTACATCATCGACACGGCCTTGACTGTTCCGCGGGTGGATCTCGAGACGTGGTCGCTGACCCTCTCGGGCCTCGTCGACAGGCCTATCGAGTTGCGCTACGAGGATCTCTTGGACATGCCGATGGTCGAGCGGTACGTGACGCTGTGCTGTGTATCGAACGAGGTCGGGGGCGACCTGATAGGCAATGCGAAGTGGCTGGGCGTTCCGCTCGAGGATCTGCTGACGAGGGCTGGTGTCCAGCAGGGGGCCGATCAGATCGTCGGCCGCTCGGTCGACGACTTCACGGTCGGCTTCCCCACCGAGGTCGCGCTCGATGGGAGGGAGGCCTTGGTCGCGGTCGGCATGAACGGGGAGCCGCTCCCCTTCGATCACGGCTTTCCAGCGCGGATCGTGATCAGCGGTCTGTACGGCTACGTGTCGGCGACGAAGTGGCTCTCCGACATCGAGCTCACGACATGGGACGCGTTCGACGCCTACTGGATCCCCAGAGGGTGGGCCAAGGAGGGTCCGGTCAAGACACAGTCCAGGATCGACCTTCCGCGCAACGGTGCGAGCCTGGAGGCGGGCCCGCAAAGGATCGCTGGTGTCGCGTGGGCTCAGAACAAGGGCATCACCAGAGTCGAGGTCAGGGCGGGTGACGGGCCTTGGCTCGAAGCACAGGTCTCAGAACCGCTCTCGAAGGACACCTGGGTGCAGTGGCTCCTCGACTGGGATGCTCCCGCCGGCAACCACCTGATCTCGGTGCGGGCGACGGACGCCACGGGGATGACGCAGGGGTCCACCTACTACCCGCCGCGCCCGGATGGGGCGGAGGGCTACCACACGATCAGGGTCACGGTCGCCTGAGCTCTGCGGGTTTCCTGTCAATGGAGGCAGCGAAATCCGGTGCCGCGATTGACAGGAAACAGATGGGGGCTGTCAGACTCCGCTCATGTCCCTGCGGGCCGGGATCGTCGGCCTCCCCAACGTGGGAAAGAGCACCCTCTTCAGCGCTCTGACGGCTGCTCCTGTCGAGCGGGCGCGGTATCCCTTCACGACGATCGACCCCAACGTTGGCGTCGTCACAGTTCCTGACGAACGGCTCGAGATGCTTGCCTCCTTCTTCCCGGACAGGGAGGTGATCCCTGCGGTCGTCCAGATCGTTGACATCGCAGGCCTGATCAGGGGAGCGTCGCAGGGCGAGGGCCTCGGGAACGAGTTCCTCTCGCACATCCGAGGCGTTGACGCGATCGTCCACGTCGTCCGGTGTTTCGAGGACCCGGATGTGGCCTCGATCACGGGAAGACTCGACCCGGACGAGGAGATCGAGACCATCGCCACCGAGCTGATGCTGGCGGACCTCCAGGTCATCGAGCGGAGACGTCTGAGGGCAGAGCGCGCACGTAAGACGGGCGACAGAGACGCCGGGCGCCAGCTGGCGATCCTCGAGGCCATCGAGTCGACCCTGGCTGGAGGCGACCCGGTCAGATCGCACTCCCACGACGCCGAGGCCGCGGACGTGATCCGCGAGGCGCAGCTGCTGACAGCCAAGCCGGTCCTCTACGTCTGCAACGTGTCCGAGGAAGGACTGGCTGCAAGTCGCCTCGTGGATCGAGTGCGCGAGGCAGCTCGCAAGGAGGAGGCTCCGGTCGTCGTCATCTGCGCTCAGCTCGAGGCCGAGATCGCCGAGCTGCCCAGTGACGAGCAGGAGCCATTCCGCGCCGCGGCCGGCCTCCGTGAGCCGGGCACCGCGGCGGTAGCCCGCCAGACATACCGGCTTCTCGGGCTCATCAGCTTCTTCACGACGCCCACACAGGTCCGAGCATGGCAGCTGATTCGGGGCAAGACGGCCCTCGACGCCGCAGGCGAGATCCACAGCGACTTTGCCGCCCACTTCGTCAAGGCCGAGGTGTATCGCGTCGAGGACCTCGCCGAGCACGGGTCGGAGGCGGCTCTCCGGTCTGCCGGCCTGATGAGGACGGAAGGGCGGGACTACGTGGTGGCGGACGGAGACGTGTTGGCGTTCAGGGTGAGTCCTTGAGTCGTGGACGGCAACAGAGCTGCGACGTGTCTTCGCAGGTCGAACGCCGGATCGAGGAAGCGCACGAAGGCCAAGCCGTTGAGCGTCGCCAGCAGATGCTCCGTCCGAAGCTCGACCTCTCCCTCTGACATCTCCGGGTACTCCCTGCGCATGGCGTCTGCGAACCGCTGGACTCGCCTGTGGTGGTGACGAAGCATGCGTTGGGAGAGCGCAGGATGGGTGAGCCCTCCCGAGACGGCGAGCTGCAAGTAGATCTTGGCGAGGTCGGGCTGACCGGATACGAACGCGAGGTAGGCGTCGACGAGCTCCTTTGTCGAGTCCCTCCCTACGCCGTCCGGGTGCGGATCAACGGCTGCGATCGCGTCCGCGATCACGGCGAGGATCGCCTCGTCCTTCGATTCGAAGAGGTTGTAGAAGGATCCGGGCTGCACGCCGGCTCGTTCGCAGATCGCCTTGATGGTCGTGGCTTCGAGGCCGACTTCTCCGAGCAGGCCTCGCGTTGCCTCGAGGATGCGGGACTGTGTCTCCAGACCGGTTCGATAACGGGCCACGAGGGTTCCAATAGCTGAATCTAGAGTGTACACTCAAAATATGACGAGTCACTTCAAGAACAACCTGCGTGACATCCTCTTCAATCTCTTCGAGGTCAGCCACTTCGACGCCTACTCGACCACTGCCCCTTTCTCGATCGATGCCGAGACCACTCACATGGTCCTCGAGGAGGTCGACAGGATGGCCGCAGGAGAGTTCGGGGAAGGCTTCGCGGAGGCCGACCGGAACCCGCCTGAGCTCCACGACGGCCAGGTGACGCTCCCCGACAGCCTCAAGCGAAGCCTCGACGCCTACTACGGCGCAGGCTGGCAACGGTTTTCGATGCCGCCTGAGCTGGGTGGAGCCTCGGCTCCTCCCTCCCTGCATTGGGCCATGCAGGAGATGTGGGCTGGATCGAACCCTGCTGCCTACCTGACCGCAGGCACCGCACTGATGGCGCGAGTCATCGCAGAGGAGGGAACGACAGAGCAGCGCGACCTGTGGTCGCGACTCATGATCGAGCGCCCGTGGGGCGGCACCATGGTGCTGACCGAGCCTGACGCCGGATCAGACGTTGGCGCTGGCACCACGAAGGCGGTCCACGTCGGAGGAGACGTGTACCACATCCAAGGCGTCAAGCGCTTCATCACCTCAGGGGACAACGACTACTTCGAGAACATCGTCCACTTGGTTCTGGCCCGTCCCGAGGGAGCGGATCCGGGAACGAAGGGACTGTCGATGTTCATCGTCCCCAAGTTCCTGGTTGCCCCAGATGGGACCCTCGGCGACCGCAACGGCTTCGTTGTCTCCCGACTCGAGGACAAGATGGGCATCAAGGCATCCGCCACGTGCGAGCTGGTCTTCGGACAGGATGACCCCTGCGTCGGCTACCTCGTGGGAGGGCTCCACGACGGGATCCGCCAGATGTTCAGAGTCATCGAATACGCCCGTATGCTGATCGGGGCCAAGTCCATGGCGACGCTGTCGAGCGGTTACCTCCACGCCCTTGCCTACGCCCGCGAGCGGGTCCAAGGCCCGGACCTCACCGAGGCAACCGACAAGGCCGCCGCGAGGGTGCCCATCATTCGCCATCCGAATGTTCGGCGCATGCTGATGCACCAGAAAGCGTATGCGGAAGGGCTGAGAGCGCTCTACTACTACACCGCCTGGGTTCACGACCAGTCAGTACTCAGCGAAGACGAGGTCTGGGCACGGCGCAGGGCGCTGCTACTGCCCCTCGTCAAGGGCTTCTCAGCGGACGTGGCGTACCAGCTCCTGGGCGAGTCGCTGCAGGTCTTCGGTGGGAGCGGCTACACGAAGGACTATCCGATCGAGCAGTACATCCGGGACGTCAAGATCGACTCCCTGTACGAGGGGACGACAGGGATCCAGGCGCTGGACCTCTTCTTCAGGAAGGTCGTCCGAGATAGGGGTGAGACGCTCCAGGGGCTGCTCGGTGACATCCACGAATTCGTCAAGGCGGGTGCGGCGGACGACCCCCTCGAGCGCGAGCGAGCGCTGTTGGGATCGGCGCTCGAGAGCCTGAAAGGGCAGCTCGAGGTGATGGTGGGGCAGTCGATGGCCTACCTCGAGAGTCCGACCGAGATCTACAAGGTGGGACTGCACGCCAACCCGTTCCTGGAGAGCCTCTCGGAGGTCGTCATCGGGTGGCTGCTACTCCGGCATGCCGACATCGCCTTGGAGGCGCTTTCCGGGGCACCCGAGATCGATGTGCACTTCTACGAAGGCAAAGTCGCGGCCGCACGTTTCTTTGCTTTCCATGCCCTGCCGGCAGTGGGAAACCGGACGTCGGCTTCGGAGGCAGAGGACGGAGCGCTGATGGAGTTGGCAGTCGAGGCCTTCTGATCTCAGGGCCTCACCACTCGGTGAGCTTCCAGATCTCCGGCTCCAGACTGCCAGGGTCGAGTCCGACCTGAGTGAAGATGGCCGCGGCTTCACGCTGGTGGTCTTCCGCTTCGTCGTCGCGACCCGTCGCATGCAGCAGGTCAGCCAGGTTGGAGTGGACCGCGGCCGCCTTGTGCTTGTCGCCGACCCGGTCGTAGGTGTCCAGGGCTTCCGCGGCTGGAGCGAGTCCCTGCTCGGGGCGTCCCCCGGAGAGGCGGGCCAAGGCGAGGTTGTTGAGAGCTGCGGCGCGAACAGTCTCCTGGAGGTCGTCTGCTCGTTCCAGAGCCACTACGAGGTGGCGCTCAGAGGCATCCGGATCCGAAGGCCTGGCGAGGATGCCGAGGATGTTGTGGGCCTGAGCGAGGGCTTCGTTCGATTCGCTCTCCTCCGCTTCCTTGAGTGCCCGCCATGCGAGATCGGCGGCCTGGGCAGGCCTGCCGCGTCTGTGGGCGACCCACGCCCAGTCGACCCAGAGGTGGATGCGCGCAGGGTCGCTCTCCATGCGCTCGGACGCTGACATGAGATGGGCTTCCGCGTGGTCCCATTCACCAGCCCAGGCGTGGATCATCCCCATCTTGTGCTCCATGCGTGCCGCGTCTGTACCTGCAGCCGTGCTCAGAGCTGCCCGCAGGCTCGACAGTGCCTTTCCGTACTGTCCGCCGAGTACCTGGAGGTCAGCGATCGACTCGTGGATCCGCGGCTTCTCGTGGTGGCCGAGCGCGAGGGCTGCGTCGAGGTGGTCGATGGCGGTCTGATTGGCGAACAACATCGTGGCGTGTACGCCTGCTCGGTAGTGCTGCTCCGCTGCTTCGTCGAGCCTCCCCGCCGCCTCGAGGTACTCGGCGGCCGCGGCCGACAACGAAGGATCCAGGGATGTCCTGGCGAGAATCAGGTCGGCGGCCCGACTGTTGAGTCTGCGCCTTCTGAGTGCCGTCAGACCCTCGTAGACGAACTGCCGCAGTCTGTCGTGGTCGAAGTCGAAGATGTCTGGATCGGCCGTCTCCCGTACCAGCCCTTCCGATAGGAGCTCCTCCATCGCGTCGAATGTCTCGTCTCTGCTCCTTCCCGAGACGAAGCGCACGTCGTCGAGGCTGAACGAGCGCCCGAGCACGGAACCGGCGGCGAGCGCTTGCCTCGCCAGACCACGAAGAGCCGCCGTCCTGTCGGTCAGCAGATCGCGTACGCCTGCGGGAAGGAGGCCTCGTGAGGTCGGGCCCACCCGTGCGGCCAGCAGGTACTCCATCGCGAAGTACGGCACGCCTTCACTGAGCCGGTAGATGGCCTCGGAAAGATCCTCATCGCCTCCGTGACCCTCGACCAGCTCGGATATGTCTTCCTTCGTGAGCCGATCCAGCTTGACCGCCGATGCGAAGCCGCGCCGAGCTCCCTCCCTTGCCAGGGTGGGCAAAGGATCCGAAGCAGAGAGTTGTGTGTCCCTGTAGAGGGCGAGGATCAGCATGGGCTCCTGGCGTCTGACGATCGCCGATATGACCGCGACCGAGTCGGGGTCAGCCCACTGAAGATCATCAAGGAGGATAACACCTCCCTCTGCGAGGCTGAGCAGCACAGAGCATGTGCTCTCGATGAGGAGAGCTTGCCTGCCCGGGCTCTCCAGCGAGGGTGACTCGGAGGAGCCGGCTGCAAGCTCAGGGACCAGGAGGGAAGCGCGTGACACCACTGTCTGGTCCAGGTCGTTCAGCCTTTCAGCGGCGCGTGGGAGCGAAAGGCCGCTGCGCAGCGCCTGAATCATGACGGCGAACGGAGTCGACGTGCCTGTCTGTTGGGCGGAGCCGCGGATCACGGGCGTACCAGTGGGGATTCTGGCAACGTATTCCTCGGCCAGACGCGTCTTGCCGATCCCTGGCTCGCCGACGATGGCCACCATGTTCATGTCAGCGGAGAGGTACGCGGACTGGAGCCCCTCCAAGGCACGCTCCCGCCCGACGAACGCGGTCCGCAGTCGGGCGGCCTTGGGAAGGCGCTTGCGCGGCCTGCGAGGTTCGCCGGGAACGGGGTGAAGACGTCCCTCTGCGATGTCGTGGTAGAGCTCGGTGGTCTCGGTGAGCGGGGCCACACCCAGTTCCTCCTCGAGCACGGCCACGCAAGCTTGGTACTGCTGAATGGCGGACGTCCTGTCACCTCCCAGCGCGTAGTAGCGCATCAGCGCCCTATGGGCAGGCTCATGAAGCCGGTCTAGGTCGAGCCAGCGACGCGCGTGTGCAATGGCGGCGACGAAGTCACCCCAGGCGGCGGCATCCTCTGAAACACGCTCCATGACGGCCGCGGCCGCCATCCTGTAGTACGCGGCTCGGTTGGCCTGCCAGTCGTCGAACTGGGGGCTGTCCCTCAGCGAGAACCCGGCCATGAAGTCGCCTCGGTACAGAGCGGCAGCTTCTCTGCGGTCCTTGCCGCGTTTGGACGTGGCCAGCCGATCGAACCGATCGAGGTCGACGCTGACGCCTTTCTCGTCCAACTCGATGGCGGCGCGGCTGGTGACGATCCATCGGCCACCGAGGCCCTTGCGCAACGATGACAGCGTCCTGCGGAGAGCTGCCCTGGATCGTTCCTGCGAGTAGTCAGGCCAGAGAAGGAGCGCGGCGGTGTCACGGGGGATCGGACCGTGCTCGGAGGCGAGATAGGCGAGCAGAGCCGTCGCTTTTCGGGTGTCGACGCTCAGCGGAGCGTCTTCCACGGTGATGACGGGAGGTCCAAGCAGGGCGATGTCCAGCGTCACGGGCCCGTTCCTACCGCGCACGGAATCCTTGTGCAAGCTCGAGCCGTAACGATTGAATGTCAGGTTTGGGAGACGTAGGAGAGCGTCTCCTCGAGAGACATCCGCATTCCCTCCTCAAAGGCAGCTCGGACCTCGTCGGTTGCCTCGCCGAGAAGCTCCACCAGCTCCTCGATCGCATTGAATTGGACTTCCACGAGGTTGACTCCCGTCGTAGCGCGCAGTGCCTGGGCGGCTCCTGATAGCCGTGCGGCCCGCAGACGGTCGCCGCGCATCGCGGCCAATCCCGCGAACTCGTGCAGGAAGAGAATGATCGCGGACAAGTCCCTAGCTTCGGCGAAGAGAGGGAGGGCCCGGCTGAAGTAGTCGGTGGCTTGTTCCAGCTCTCGCAGCTCTCGATAGGCATCGCCCGCCATGAACCACGCCCACCCCAGGTCGAAAGGGGCGTCGAGCTGCTCGAACTCGGCCGCGGCACGGAGCGACTGCTCGATCGTGCTCTCGTACTGGTTTCGGTAGAAGTGCTGGTTCCCCATACCCCAGAAGGCGCGGCCTACACCATGGCGATCGCCGATCCCCTGCGAGATGGCCAGACTCTCCTCTAAGAGGGCATGGGCTTCATCGGTGACAGCTTCGGGGCTCACGGTGAACGACAGGTTGTAGAGGGCGTTGGCGATGTCTGCGGGTTCGCCGTGCTCCCGCATGAGGTCGAGGGATTCCGCATAGGCTTCACGGAGGGTCTCCTCGTCTCCAGACCAGTATGCGATCCCTCCGAGGGCCTCGAGCGCCCTAGCGCGCAGGCGCGGGTGGTCGCCTTCGAGGCTCAAGGCTGTGTCGAGGCGTTCGCGTCCTTCGGCGAGATGGCCGCGAATCTGCCAGAACCGCCAGAGAGCCGCTGCGAGGCGAAGAGCCGTCGCGGCGTCTCCCTCCGAGACAGCCCAGTCGGCAGCCGCCCGGAGGTTGTCGTGGTCTGCGGCCAGCCTGTCGAGCCACTCCCGCTGTCTGTGCGAGAGCAGCAGAGGCTCTGCTTCCTCCGCCAGCAGCAGATAGGCGTGCGCGTGGCGGCGCCTCAGCTCCTCGTCCTCGTCCCGTGCGACGAGGGCGCCCTGTGCGAACTCCCTGATGACGGTGAGCATCCGAAAGCGTGGCTCGGCTGCCACCTCGCTCTGGCGCACGAGACTGTGGTCGACGAGCTCGGCGAGCCCGTCCAGAATGTCGGTTCCGATCTCCTCAGACGGCCCACAGACCTCCTCGATCTCACGCAGCATCGATCCTCCAATGAACACCGAGAGGCGTTCGAACAGATGCCTGCAAGGCTCGCGCAGGAGGTCGTAGCTCCATCCGATCGCGTTGATCAGCGTCTGCTGTCTGGCAGGGAGGTCTCTCGACTGGTTGGCGAGCAGCCGATTGTCGAGCCGTTCGAGGATCGCCTGCGGCGTGAGAAGCTTGATGCGAGAGGCTGCCAACTCGATCGCGAGTGGAAGGCCATCGAGACGAGCAGTCAACTTGGCGACGGCGGCTGCGTTCTCCCCTGTGATCTCGAAGTCGGGCCGAATGGCCATCGCCCTCACCGCGAAGAGCTCGACACCCTCGAAAGAGGCGACCGCGTCCGCGGACACGAGGTGGGTGACATCGGGTACCTCGAGGGGCGGCACCGGCATCTCCTGCTCGCCTCGGATCCGAAGTGGGGCTCTCGATGTGACGATGAACTTGCTGTCTGGGCTCGCGCCTAGGAGATCCGACACGAAGGGCGCTGCGTCGAGGAGCTGCTCCATGTTGTCGAGTAGCAGCAGCAGGCTCTTCCCCTGAAGATAGGCGAAGAGGTGGTCGCGAGGCTGGACACCGGAGGCCGTTGTGTGAAGGCCGAGGGCTTCGAGGACTGCGGTAGGCACGAGGTCTGGATCGGAGATCGAGGCCAGCGGTACGAAGAAGACACCGTCTTGGTAGTTCTCGGCCACCTCAGCTGCGGCCTGGAGCGAAAGGCGGGTCTTACCGGTTCCCCCAGGGCCCGTGAGCGTGAGGAGACGGTTCTCGGAGAGTAGACGAACAGCCTCTGACACTTCGCGATCCCTGCCCACGAAGCTCGTGAGCTGTATGGGAAGGTTGTTGGGAATGGCATTGAGCGATCGAATGGGAGGGAAGTCGGCGGGAAGCCCCGATATGACGAGTTGGTGCAGGTGCTCGGCGTCTGCCAGGTCCTTGAGCCGGTGGTCTCCCATGTCCTTGAGGACCACCCCTTCGGGGAGCGCGCTCCCCGCGAGGGACGCAGCGGCTTGTGACATCAGCACCTGTCCTCCGTGGGCTGCGGAAGCGATCCTGGCTGCCCGGTGGACGTCGAGTCCCACGTAGCTGTCACCTCCCAGTACGCCTTCACCGGTGTGCACTCCCATCCGCACCATGACCTCGTGCTGTCTCGGCCAGGCATGATCGTGAAGAGAACGCTGGGCGGCTGTAGCTGCTGCGGCCGCCTCGGGGGCCGATCTGAAGACGACGAAGAAGGAGTCTCCTTCGGTGGAGATCTCCACTCCGTCGTGATCTGAGATAGCCCTTCGCATCAACGCGGCGTGGGTCTCGAGGCAGTCCTTGTACTCGTCTCCGAGCGCCTGCAACAGCCGCGTCGATCCTTCGATATCAGTGAAGAGGAAAGTGACCGTTCCTATGGGTAGCGGGGGGCCGTTCTCGCTCACGCGCCACAGGATACGAGACGGTGTGGTGAATGGGCTGTCGGAGCCTCCGCTTGTCGAGTTGGGCTCGTAACGTTCCCGTTGCGCAGCGCTGGTGTGATGTGATGCGAGAGGAGAGGCGTCTGGGCACTCGGTCGTCGATGGTTGCTGCCGGGGGCTTCCTCGCGGTCGGCGCGCTGGCGCTGATCCTCGGTGTGGTCTTCGACGCTCATGTCGAGGTGGGTGATCTCACCCTCCTGGCTGCGGTCCTCACGTATCTGGTCGTGGGTGTGCTGCTGGTCGCCAGGCGTCCGTCGGAGCGGATCGGATGGATCTTCGCGGGGTCAGCCAGTCTGATGCTGGTGGGGGCCTCGGCAGCCAACTACTGGGGTGGGGCCATCGTCGAAGGCGAGCCGATGACCGTGGCGCAGACGGCAGCCGTCTGGGTGAGCGCCTGGTACTTCCCGGTGGCCTTCGCCGGCATCACCATCTTCACCTTCCTCCTCTTTCCGACCGGAAGTCCTCCCACGCCGCGGTGGGCCGCCGTCGGCTGGATTGCAGGTGTCGCAGTCATCGGACTGGCAGTCCTCTACTCCTTGGACGAGAAGGTGTGCAGCGCAAGCGAGGCGGCCTGCCTCACCGGGGAGGCGCCCACCGCTCAGAATCCGCTTGGTGTCTTGGCCCATGGAACGGTCGAGGCGGTCGGCGGGGTGTTCTTCCTGTTGGAATCATTGGCGGCGCTGGCCGCGCTGGCATCCGTCGTGGTCCGCTATCGAAGATCGGGCGGGATCGAGCGAGCCCAGCTCAAGTGGTTCACATTCGCGGCAGCGATGATGATCCTGTTCCTCGCCGTGGGCAGCGTGCTGGATCTCCTCGACGCGACGGTCGAACAGCGCACAGTCCCGATACTCGCAGCTGCGCTCGCGCTCATCCCTGTTTCGGTCGGCATCGCCCTGTTTCGCTATCGGCTCTATGACATCGACCGGATCATCAACCGCACGCTGGTCTATGGATTCGTCGTGGGCCTGTTGGCAGCGGTCTACACCGGCGCGGTGGTGGCCCTCCAGCTGGTGCTCCCCGAGCGCAACGACTTGGCCGTGGCGGCCTCCACGTTGGCCGTCGCAGCCTTGTTCAACCCGCTGCGGCGCCGAGTCCAGCGGTTCGTCGACCGCCGCTTCTACCGATCCCGGTACGACGCCCAGCGGGTGGTTGAGGAGTTCTCGGCCCGGCTGCGGGACGAGGTCGACGTCGAGACCCTGACCGCCGACTGGGTGGGCGTCGTGCAGGAGACGGTGCAGCCCGAATCGGTTGCGGTCTGGGTGAGGAATAGCCGATGACGGCCCGCTTCCGGGTGGGCGCGGCTTGGCTGTTGCTCGCGGTAGCGGGAGGCGGTCTCGTGGCGGCGGCCACTCTCGACTCGCCTCCCTATGCCAGACCCTCCGACATCTTCTGGGCGTCGGGGTTCCTGGCCTTTCCCATCGTGGGCCTCGTGCTGACTCTCAAGCGGCCCCGCAACGCGGTGGGCTGGTTGTTCGAGGCGGGTCCCGGTCTGGTGCTGTGGGGAGTGGCCATGGAAGAGGCAGGGGTCGGGGAGGCGGGCAGCTCGGTGTTCGGGCTGGGGCTGGTCATGCTGCTCTCGGCCGTCATCCTGTTTCCAGACGGTCGCTACGCGGCCCGATGGTTCGGGTACGCCCACGCGGCTGCTCTGGTTGGCATCGTCATCGAGAATCGGGTCTCGCCCGAAACGGATGGCGGATTGTCGCTCGCGCTGTTGCTGTTACTCGCCGCGGGGGCTCTCGTCTACCGGTTGGCACGCGGGGGCTCGACACAGCGCCGCCAGATCATGCTTCCGGTACTCGTGGCGATCGCCGGGCTCGTGGGCTTACTGGCCATCGTGTTGATCCTCGAGGGCGCGTCCGAGGCTGGGTCCGAGGATGCGTTGGTGCACTGGCTCGCGGTCCTCGTCTTCACCACGCTCACCGTTGGTATCCCTGTAGCGATCGGTGTCTCGGTGCTTCGTTACCGGCTGTACGATCTCGACCGGCTCTTCGCCCGCACCGTCTCCTACGCCCTGGTGATAGCCGTCCTGGCAGCCGTGTACACCGGGGGCGTGTTCCTCATCACACAGCTTCTGTCTTCTCAAAGCGACCTTGCGGTGGCCGCCTCCACGCTCACTGCAGCTGCGCTGTTCAACCCCTTGCGCAGGCGCATCCAGCGGTCGATCGACCGCCGCTTCAACCGTGCTCGCTACGACGCCCAGCGGGTGGTGGAGGAGTTCTCGGCCCGGCTGCGGGAGGAGGTCGACCTGGAGCAGCTCACCGCCGACTGGGTGGGGGTCGTGCAGGCGACGATGCAGCCGTCTTCGGTGTCCGTGTGGGTGCGGAGCGGGGTGTGAGCAGGCATGCGCCTGTAGTCGCATGGACGATGGTTGCGGTGGCGTTGGCACTCACCACCGTCACGGCGGTGTTGCTCTGGGCGAATCGCGACACTCTGCCCTCGTCTGAGGTCGGTGACGTACTCGCTCCCTTTCTGGCCCTTGGATCCTGTGTGATCGGTGCCGTCGTGGCCGCACACCGACCCGGCAACCGGGTGGGATGGCTGCTGCTCGCTCTTGGGACATTCCAGGTCCTCATGGGGACTGCGCAGGAGTACGCGGTCTGGGCGGTGCGCGGCGGCTACACGACGCTTCCGAGCCGGGTGTTGGCGCTATCGACCTTCTCCGGGCTGATCCTCGCCGCCGCGGCGATCCTCTTTCCGAAGGGCCGTCTCCCCAGTCGGCGCTGGGCAGTCGCCACATGGGCTCTGGTCGCGCTGGGCACGGTCGGCATCGCGACCTCTCCCTTCGTGGAGCTCCGACCCGCCTTCAGGGATCCGGGCCTGGCGTACACGGTGACGAGCCCCGGCGACTCTGGTTTGACCGAA
This sequence comes from uncultured Acidimicrobiia bacterium, assembly GCA_964553055.1. GTDB lineage: Bacteria > Actinomycetota > Acidimicrobiia > Spongiisociales > CAZKJJ01 > CAZKJJ01. The sequence goes on along the minus strand of CAZKJJ010000007.1, from coordinate 4,485 downwards.
GGGGAGATCGTCGAAGGCGCCGAGCTGCGGGCAGCCAACGGACGTCTGTCCGCATCCGAGGAACCAGCTCAGGGCGAGGCTTGGCTGGGCCCGGCCTTGGTGGCAGGCGCCCCGGTCGAGGGGGTCCTACTTGGGCCCTACTTCGTCGTGTTTCTTCCGATCCTGGCGGCGGCTGGCATCAGGCTGGTTCTGCTGGGCTTTCGGTCCTCGGGCGAAACTCGCCTCCAGCTCAGATGGCTGGCGTATGTGATCGCGGTGGCACTGACGTTGGTCGCGCTGTCTGCGTTGGAGATCCCGTATGTGGAGAACCTGAACATCGTTGCCGGCATCGTTCTGGCCCTGGGAGTGCCGGCCGCCGTGGCCGTGGCCATCCTCCGCTATCGCCTCTACGAGATCGACCGGGTCGTCAGCCGCACGGTCGGCTACGGGCTGGTGGTCGGGCTGCTGGCCGCCCTGTATGTGCTGGTCGTGGTTGGGATTCCCACCCTGCTTCCGGCGGCGGAGGACTCCCAGCTGCTGGTGGCCGGTGCGACGCTGGCTGCTTTCTTTCTCTTCGGCCCGCTCCGGAGGAGGGTCCTTCGCATCGTCGACCGCCGCTTCTACCGGTCCCGGTATGACGCCCAGCAGATCGTGGAGGCGTTTTCGGCCCGGCTCCGCGACGAGGTCGACGTAGAGGCCCTGACCGCCGACTGGGTCAGCGTGGTCCAGGGCACGGTGCAGCCGTCCTCGGTCTCGGTGTGGCTCCGGAGCCGGCCTGAAGACGCGTTCCTAGCCCCATCAAGCAGCGATGCTCCGTAACGATCTCGGGACGCTCGCTCGCTACAAGGAGCTCATGAGACAGGCAGATAGGGGGTCGCCGTGACCGCCTTCCAAGCGAAAGTGTTCATCGACCGACCTGTTGGAGACGTGTTCGCCTTCCTGATGGACTCCCGCAACGACGCCACGTGGCAGTCGACGATCATCGAGGTGGAGGTCGATCCCGAAGGTCCCGTCGCCGTCGGGACCCGCTACCACCAGCAGCGCAAGTTCCTCGGCAAACGGTTCACGGTGACCTTCGAGGTCACCGAGCACGTTCCGCTGCACCGGTCGATGATCGAGATCATCGAGGGCCCCTTCCCCGGGAGGGCGGGCTACGAGCTCGAAGTCGCTGATCAGGGAACCGAGCTCACACTCTTGGTAGACGTGGAGGCTGCGGGCTTCTTCAAGCTCGCCGAGGGGCTCTTCACGCGTATCTTTCGTATGGAGATGGCAGCAGACCTGGGCATCCTCAAGGACCTCCTGGAAGCGGGAGCCGATGTGTCGAGCTAGCCGCGGCGGGTCCGTACCATCACGGGTCGCCTTGGATCACTCACCACGGTGTGAGGCTGACGTCCCCAGGCATGGAGTCCGTAACGATGTCGGAACGATCGCGAGATAGGAAACCGGCATGCTCACACCACGTGACCGGGCGCCGGCAGCAGGAGAGTCGGCGGCGGCCCAGGAGCCGAGAAAGGTCGCGCTCTCCGATGCCACGGCGATCCCGGAGGAGGACCCCTTCGCGTCCTTCCTGATCGAAGCCGCAGGCCCCGTGGCGCTGGAGGGCCTCGAGCTCGACTCCGTGGCACTCGCTCAGCTCCGGGAGTCAGGGGTCGAGCTCGTCGTACCGCTGGTGAGCCAGGGCGAGCTGCTGGGAACGCTCAACCTCGGGAGACGGCTGTCTGACCAGCCATATTCGACCGACGACAGACGGCTCCTCGGGAGCCTCGCCGCTCAAGTCGCTCCCGCCATGCGGGTAGCGCAACTCGTCAAGGAGCAGGAAGCCGAAGCCAAGGAACGCGAGCGGATCGCCTACGAGCTGCGCATCGCATCGGTGATCCAGCAGACACTCCTTCCAAAGGAGCTGCCGAGGATCCCAGGCTGGGAGGTCGCTGCCTTCTACCGGCCGGCTCGAGCTGTAGGTGGCGACTTCTACGACTTCGTCGATCTGGGAGGGGGCCGGCTGGGGTTGGTGATCGGTGACGTCACGGACAAGGGTGTCCCGGCGGCGCTCGTGATGGCGACCTGTCGATCCACGCTCCGAGCCGCCGCAGTCTCCCACGAGGATCCTGGCAAGGTGTTGGCCGAGGTCAACGAGGCGCTCGTCGACGAGATTCCTGAGAACATGTTCGTCACGTGCCTGTACGGGATCCTCGAACCGGCGGCCGGGGAGCTCACCTACGCCAACGCAGGTCACAACCTTCCCTACGTATGGAGCGGCGGCGGCGTCTCAGAGCTGCGCGCCACAGGGATGCCCCTCGGGCTGCTTCCCGGATCGCGCTACGACGTGAAGACCTACCGCCTTCGGGAGGGGGAGACGATGCTGCTCTCCTCGGACGGTCTCGTCGAGGCGCATGACCCTTCAGGGGCCATGTACGGCTTTCCTCGCCTCGTCGAGAAGATGGAGGAACACACGGGGGCGGGCGACATGATCGGAGCGCTGGTCGCCGACCTCGACGACTTCAGAGGCGATCTTGAGCAAGAGGACGACGTCACGTTCGTGTCTATCCACCGCTCCAGGTCCGCCGAAGCCAGCGCTCTCGCCTTCGAGGAAGGATCAGGGATGCATCTGCTCGCCAACTTCAGCGTCCCGAGCGAAGACGGAAACGAGAGAACCGTCATGGACCGTGTGACAGAGGCGGTGGCCGAGCTCGGACTCTCCGATGATCAGATCCAGCGGCTGGGCACAGCCGTGTCTGAGGCCGCGATGAACGCCATCGAGCACGGCAACCGACGCCAGGTCGAGCTTCCTGTAGACGTCGACATCCTCACAGACGAAGCATCGGTCACTGTGCGAGTCACCGACCATGGAGGAGGCCGCGAGATCCCAGAGCCCGAGACGCCCGACATCGAAGCCAAGCTCGAAGGGCTGCAGACGCCGCGCGGATGGGGGCTGTTCCTCATCGAGAACATGGTCGACGAGATGAGGACCGTCAGTGACGCAGATCACCACACCGTCGAGCTGGTCATGAACCTGGAAGGAGACGACTGATGCCTGCCCTGCCTTTCGAAGCATCCGTCCGGTTGGCGTCCGAGAGCACCGTGATCGACTTCACCGGTGACATCGACCGTACGGCAGGCCCAGGAATGGAAGCCGCCTACGCCGAGACAGAAGCGGGGTCGGGACGTCTGATCCTCAATTTCACAGATGTCGGCTACATCAACTCGACGGGGATCGCGGTGATCGTCGGCGTGCTGGCCAAAGCGAGGGCGGCGGGCAGGGACGTGTCCGCGTACGGACTCAGCGACCACTACCGAGAGATCTTCGCTATCACCCGCCTCTCGGATTTCATGGGAATCTACGACGACGAGAGCGCCGCTCTGGCGGCTGCTTCATAGGAGGGAATGCGATGCCCCAAGCCCAGGTAACGATGAACGTCAGAGATGCCGGCGGCGGAGCCAAGATCATCGACATCGAGGGAGAGATAACGGCCTTTGCCGAGGAAGTCCTCACCGAGGCTCATGAGGAAGCCACCGGTAGTGACGTCAAAGCGGTGATTCTCAACTTCGAAGGCCTCGAGTACATGAACAGCGGTGGTATTGGCCTGCTCGTCACCACGCTGATCCGGGCACAACGCTCCGGTCACAAGCTCCTGGCGTTCGGGCTGAGCGACCACTACCGCCAGATCTTCTCGCTGACCCGCCTCGATGACGCTATTCACATCTACCCAGACGAGATGGCCGCCCTGGCCGCAATTTGAGAGGGAGAGCACCATGGCAGAGCCGAGGGACAAGGAGAACTGGGCAGCTCCCGTCGAGAGGCTGCACGTAGGGGACATCGCGCCGGAGGCCCTCAACCTCAACGTCGAAGGCCGGCAGCTGACCGGTCCGTTGCAGGGCTTCGGGCAGATGTGGCAGAAGACGTACAGGGTGTTGGTTGGCGACGCCACGCCCGAGGAGGTCATCTCCACCTGGAAGTCCGAGTACGGGCGCTTCTGGCCGACCACCAACCGCTTCTACGCCCCGATCATGGGTATCAAGCCAGGGGAGGTGGGGGTCATCAACGCCAAGCAAGGACCCGTGAAGCTGTCGACCGGCGTCCTGGTCATGTACGCCGACGACACGTCCTTCTCGTACATGACACCGCAAGGGCATCCTTTTGCCGGTTGGATCACATTCAGCGCAAACGACTCGGACGAGGGAACCGTGGCACAGGTGCAGCTGCTGATCCGGGCCAACGATCCTCTGTACGAAGCAGGCTTCATGATGGGCGGAAGCAGGGCGGAGGACAGGATGTGGCACCACACGCTTCGGTCGCTCGCCGACTACTTCGGCTCACCCGCCGAAGTGGAGACCCAGCGAGTGAAGGTCGACAAGAGGCGGCAGTGGAGCAAGGTCGGGAACGTCCGCTACAACTCGATGATCAGGACGTGGGTTCGCAAGCCTGTCGGATGGGGAGAGACGAAGAGCTGACCTTCGCCTGCCGTTCGGCTGCCGTCTCCTAGATTCGCTGCCGCCGGGAGAGGAGCC
>CAZKJJ010000006.1:0-20080 GCA_964553055.1 uncultured Acidimicrobiia bacterium | reverse complement strand
GTTGGGAATCTCCCTGGTGACCAACCTCGCTGCCGGGATCTCTCCAGGCCCACTCGACAACGCAGAGGTGACCAAGACCGCCGATGACGCCAGGGAGCGGATCGCCTCGCTCCTGGACTGTCTGCTTCCTGAGCTGCCCTGAGGCCCGCAGCAGGCTGCTACCTTCTGGCCGGGATGCGGGTCGTCGTTTGTGTCAAACAGATTCCTGACCCTGCCGCGCCATACCGGCTCGACCCTGCGTCACACTTCATCGTCAGGCCCGATGAGCAGGTACTCGACGACACGGACCGGTACGGGATCGAGGTGGGCCTCCAGATACGCGACAAGACCGAAGGGACGCTGACGCTGCTCTCGATGGGCCCCGCAGGAACGATGCAGGGAATCAGGCAGGCGCTCGCCATGGGAGCGGACAAGGCCGTGGTCGTCGAAGACGAGACATTGCGGGGTGCGGACTCCCTCACGACCGCCAGAGTGCTGGCCGCAGCGGCAGAGCGCGAGGGCTACGACGTGCTCATCTCAGGTACGGAGTCGACAGACGGCTACTCCGGCCTCGTCCCACAGCAGATCGCCGGCCTCCTGGATGTCCCCGGCCTGACCTTCGCACGCGCCGTGGACATCGAAGGCGACGTGATTCGAGCGGAGCGCCAGACTGCCTCGGGATACGACACGGTGATCGCCCACCCCCCCGTCGTGTTGTCCGTGACCGCAGGCGTCGTAGAGCCCCGATATCCGACCTTCAAGGGGATCATGGAGGCCAAGAACAAGCCGATCTCGGTGCTCAGCACAGAGGATCTCGGTGTGGAAGCCCTGCACAATCAACACATCGTCGCCGTCCGCGAGGCACCCGAGCGCGCAGGAGGCAAGCTCATCGAGGACGAGGGGGACGCCCACCTCGAGATCGTGGAGCTCTTGGCTCAGGCGAAGGTGATCTGATGCTGCGCTCGGTGTTGGTCTTCTCAGAGGAGCAGCGGGGTCTGCCCGCTTCGGTGGGGCTCGAGCTCCTGACGAAAGCCAGGAGCCTGGCCGAGACGGTGTCCGCCTTCTACGTCGGGGAATCCTCCGACGAGGCGTTCGCCGAGCTGGCCTCACACGGTGCAGGCCGTATCTTCCACCTGGCGCCGGAGCCCGATGCCCTGCCGACCGCGGCCGCGGCAGCAGCGCTCGGTGACGTGGTGACACAGGAGTCGCCTGATCTCGTCTTGTTCGGCTTGACGTACACGGATCGCGACGTGGCAGGCCGCCTCAGCGCCAGACTCGGACTCCCGGTTCTGTCAAACGCGGTGAGCGTCGAGCAACGGGAAGGGGCGCTCGTCGTCACCAACGAGATGTTCGGAGGGGCAACACTCGTCGATACGGCGTTCGACGCCGAACCGCCTCACCTCGTGATCGTCCGGCCCAAGTCGTTCCCTGCGGAGCCGGTGGCAGGAGCAGAGGCCGCCGAGGTGGTCCACGTCGAGAAGGGCATCCTCGGTCATGCAGGATCCGCAGCCGTGGAGGCACGACACGCCGAGGCGCGGGAAGGGCCCCAGCTCGAGGAGGCAACGGTCATCGTTGCAGGCGGCAGAGGACTCGGCTCAGCGGAGAAGTACGCCCTCATCGAGGATCTGGCTCGCGAGCTGCACGCCGCGACGGGCGCCACGAGGGCGATCGTCGACGCCGGATGGGTGCCATATGCCAAGCAGGTCGGGCAGACAGGCAAGACCGTCAAGCCGGACGTCTACCTGGCCTGTGGCATATCGGGCGCGATGCAGCACCTGGTGGGTATGAAGGACTCGAAGATCATCGTCGCGGTGAACAAAGACCCGGAGGCGCCGATCTTCACGGTGGCGGACCTCGGGGTCGTGGGAGACGTCCACCGGGTGCTTCCCAAGCTCATCGAGGCGCTCAGAGCCCGCGGCTAGAAGTCCCTGGCCGAGATCAGCCGTTCCCGCTCTCCGGTCTGGAGCTTCGCCAAATCGATGTTGGTCCTGATGAGCAGCGCCCCAGTAGGTGTGGGAGAAGCTCGGCCCTGGTACGTCTCCCACTCGGTCGACCATCCAGGAGCACCTCAGGCGCTCACGGTCGATGCTCGAGCGCGAAGCCATGTGGGAGCAGGTCCTTCATCTCGTGGACCCGCACGTCCCCTTCGGATGTCGCCACCAGCACTCGGTCGATCCCGAACTCGCTCATACGCTGACGGCACTGCCCACACGGATACGACGCGTCCAGCGACGTGGCGTCGATGCACGCAGTCGCGATCGAGACGAGCTTGCGGTGGCCTTGCGAGACGGCAGCCACGATGGCAACCGTCTCCGCGCAGACGCTCGATGGGTAGGCGGCGTTCTCGACGTTGGCACCCCGAAAGACGGATCCGTCGGCCGTCCGGACGGCCGCCCCCACTCTGAACCGTGAGTACGGGGCGTAGGCGTGCAGCGCCGCCTCCCGAGCCTCCTGCATCAGCTCCGCGTCGGTCATGAGTCCTCCAGAAGACCCTTGACGAACTCGGCTGGATCGAAGGGAACCAAGTCCCTCGGCCGCTCGCCTGTGCCAACGAACTTGACGGGAATGTCGTATACGTGCTCAGCCGCAACCACCACACCACCTCTGGCGGAGCCATCGAGCTTCGTCAGCACGATACCGGTCACGTCGACTGCCTCCGCGAATTCCCTGGCCTGTGCAAGCCCGTTCTGGCCGACGGTGGCATCGACGACCAACAGGACCTCGTCGACCGCCCCCTCCCGGCTGAGGACCCGCACGATCTTTCCCAGCTCCTCCATGAGGTTGTGATCCGAGTGCAGCCTGCCGGCAGTATCGATGATCACGACATCCCGATTCCTGGCTCTGGCCGCTGCGACCGCGTCGTATGCGACGGCGGCAGGGTCGGCTCTCGGAGCCCCCGTCACCACGGGGAGGCCCAGCCGCTCACCCCAGTGGCGCAGCTGCGTGTCTGCCGCGGCGCGGAAGGTGTCGGCACCACCCAGGAGGGGCGCCGTGCCCCGCTCCTGGAGATGGAGGCCCAGCTTCGCCACGGTCGTCGTCTTGCCCGTTCCGTTGACACCTACCACCACGATGACGGCAGGGTGGCCGCTCATCTTCAAGCCCCGGTCCCTGCCCGAGAACATCGCCAGGAGCTCCCGCCCCAACACCTCTTGCATTCCGCCGGGGCCGGCGGGCCTCGCAGACCGGACATGCTGGACGAGTCGCCTACTGGCGTCTGCTCCCACGTCTGCCGAGATCAGAGCCTCCTCGAGCTCGTCGAGCGCTCCGGCATCGACCCTGGAAAGGGCAGCGCCGAGCCTTCCTGCGAGCCTCTCTTTGGTCTTGGAGAGGCTCGAGGCGATCGATCGAGCACCGGCCGCGGGCCGCCGCCTCCGACGCGCCCAGACACCCACGACCGCGACCGTGGACAGCACAACGAGCAGCGCGAACAGGAGGAGGGGGTCCACGGGTACGCAGATTCTACGTCTGCGTCAGACCGCTACGAGCCTCTTCGAGAGGACCTGGGTCGACCCGCCTGGCTCGAGCGTTATCCCATACAGCACGTCCGCGGCCTCCATGGTCTGCGTTTGATGCGTGACGACGATCAACTGCGCGTCGAGCCTGAAGGAGTCGAGGAGACGCAGAAACCGCCGAAGGTTCGCGTCGTCGAGCGCAGCCTCGACCTCGTCGAGGAGATAGAAGGGGCTGGGCCTCGCTCGGAAGACCGCGAACAGGAAGGCCAACGCCGCCAGGGATCGCTCCCCTCCGGAGAGCAGCGACAGGCGCGCGACCCTCTTCCCCATCGGTTGGGCGAAGATCTCGACGCCCGTGGTGAGGAGGTCATCGGGGTCGGTCAGACGGAGGCTCCCTCTTCCACCGGGAAAGAGGAGCTCGAAGTGGCTCGAGAACAGCGAGGCTATCTGAGCGAACGCCTCGCTGAACCGTTCGGCAACTTCGTCGTCGAGCCTGTCGATGAGCTTCCTCAGCTTCCTGCGTGATGTCTCGACATCCTCCAGCTGCTTTCGCAGGAAGGAGAGACGGTCGGAGACCTCCTGGTGCTCCTCGGCGGCCAGTGGGTTCACGGGACCAAGCCTGCGGAGTCTCGCCTCGAGCTCCTCGAGCAGGGCGTGGGGCTGGTTGTCGTGCTCGAGCGCAGGCGCAGGGGCCGCGATGGCATCCTCCGGTGTGGCGTCCAGGTCGCGCCGCAGCCCTTCCGCGACGGACTCGACGCCGAGCCTCAACTCGGTCATCCTCACGGCCAGGGTGGCCCGACGCTCTCGGGCCTCGTCGAGGTCACTCCGCAGGCGCTCTCGCTCTTCCGTAGCGCCCGCCAGCTGGGCCTGAGTGCCGTGGGCGTCCTGCCTCGCCAGCCGCTGGCGCTCCCTCACGACGGTCAGATGATCCGAGATGATGCCACCCGCGCGGTGCGCGGCTGATCGGACGGCACCCAACCGCTCCGATGCCTCTGCCGTTCCGTGCTCCGCGAGCTCCCCCAGCTCGCGATCGATGGCCGCCAGCCGATCGCCCGCCAGCCGTGCCCGCTCCGTCAGGGCAGCCAGCCGACTCCCCGCCCGTTCCTTCTTGGCCTCGGCTTGCAGGCGCTGCTCCGTCACCTCACGCTTCCTGGCCAACGCATCATCCCGCAGCTGTCTCTCCTCGGGGCTCTCGTCCGTGATCTGCTGAAGCTTCGACCTGAGGTCGGCGAGCTGGGACGCACGATCGCGCAAGGCCGAATCGAGCTCGGAGGCGCGCCCGCGAAGCCGCCCCTCCTCGTGCTCCCTGATGCCTCGCTCGCGGTCGAGCCTGTCGAGTGCTTCGGTGGCACCCGCCACGGCTGCCTCGTTCCGCTCGAGCAACTCGAGCGACTCACGCTCTGCCGATCGCGCTTCTTCGAAGGACCGCGCGGCAGTCTTGAGCCTGCTCTCGGCCCTGGCCAGCTCGACGCCCGCCCGATCCACGTCCTCACGGGCCTCGTCGAGGAGCAACGGAGCCGAACGTTCAGGGTCCGCCAGCGCCACTCCTGCGGACGTGACGAGGTCTCCTTCCGGCGTGACCGCGCGAACCTCCGGGTGCCTACTGACGACCTCCCAGCCTGCCCGCCAGCTCTCCACCACCAGGACGTCACCGAGGAGGCTCCTCGCCAGGTCCGATGAGCCACCCAACCGCTCTGTGAGTGGCTCGAGACCCCACTGCGCTCCAACCTGCTCCGCCCGAGTCGCACCTGGGCTGGGCCCTGGATCGGGAATCAGTGTCACGCCGCGGATGCCCTGCTCTGCCAGGCCTCGGATGACGTCCTCGAGCCGATCTTCTCTCGAGAGCGAGGCAGCTGCCTTCCAGGTCGACAGAGCTGCCGCCAACGCCCCTTCGAGGTCCTCGTCGGCTTCCAGTTGGTCTATGACGGCTCCTGTCACGCCTGGGGCTGAGAGCACACGCGGATCGACGTCGTGCGAACCAGCTCGTTCGAGGACGGAGAGGGCGGCGCCCGCGGCTGCTGCCTCGACTCGCGCAGCCTCAGCGGAACGGCTCGCCTGCTCCCACGCCTCCTGGAGGCGCTCTCTCTCGCCACGCAATCGGGCGTACGTGGCGGCAGACTCTGTGGCCTGGGCATCCAGGCTCTTGATCTCCCGATCGAGCCGGAGCCGCTCTTCCTCATCCACTCCCCCGTGCTCCGAGAGGGCTGCGAGTCTCTGCTCGAGCTCGTTGAGCTCCCTCCGATCTCGCTCGTCGGCTCGGTGCAAGCTGGCGATCTCACCACGCAGCGTGGCAGCAACACCCTCCGCTGGCATCGACGCCTGGTCGGCGAGCAATTGCTCCTCGTGACCGAGCGCTGCGGCCTCATTGGCCGAAGCAGCGAGCTCTCGGCTGACATCCTGCATGCCTTCCCTGTCTCTCTCTGCGGCAGCAACGACGTCGGCTCGCTCTGAGCTGAGATCCTCTCTTCGTTGCACGACGTCGAGGCTGCGCTCCTCCTGCGCCCGTAGCCGCTCGCCTGCGACTTGAGCGATTCGCTCGAACCGCTCGAGGGAGGTCCCGAGGCGGGCTGCGGCTGCCGTGTCCGCCTCCAGCCTCGACTGCAGCTCGGTCGATCGCCGCTCTGCCGCGGCCACGGTCTCGTGGACGCGTTCCAGCTGAGCTGTCGCCTGGGCGTGCTTTCGAGCGAGCGCGCCGTCCTCCTCCTCGGCGGCCGCCAGATCGCTGCCGAGTCTGGAGAGCTGGAGCCCGTCGAGGTGAAGCCGAAGTGCCCTGACCTCTGCTCGCACCTCCTCGAATCGGGCGGCGGCTGCTGCCTGCCTCTTCAGTGGCCTGATCTGCCGTTCGAGCTCTCGTTCGATGTCACGGAGTCTCGCCACGTCAGCCTCTGAGCGCTCGAGCCGACGGATGGCTCTCTCCTTTCTCGCCCGATGCTTCAAGACTCCTGCAGCCTCTTCGATGATGGATCGATGATCATCGGGTCCTGCGCTCAGGACGGCTTCGATCTGTCCTTGGGACACGATCGTGTGCTGGCGGCGGCCCACGCCGCTGTCAGACAGCAGGTCCTGAACGTCGACCAGACGGCATTCCACGCCCCCGATCAGGTACTGGCTCGTTCCGTCCCGATACAGGCGCCGCGTGATGGACACCTCGTCGAGATCCAGAGGCAATGCACGGTCGGAGTTTTCGAAGAGGAGCGAGACCTCTGCCCTCCCCAGCGCAGGCCTTGCCGCCGTCCCCGCGAAGATGACGTCGTCCATCCTCTCGGTGCGGAGCGCCTTGGGTGACTGCGTGCCCATCACCCACGCGATCGCATCCACGAGATTGGACTTGCCAGAGCCGTTGGGTCCCACGATGACCGCTACGCCGGGTTCGAGGGCAATTCGGGTGCGATCCGCGAAGGACTTGAACCCCACCAGGGTGAGCTCTCTGAGGTACACGATGAATTACGAGGCTGTCATTTGCAGGAGCGGCCGAGGCTACCACACAGCGTGTTCGGTTCCGGGTTAGGGCCGGATCTCGAACCGGTCCTCGGTCACGTCGATCGGGGAGAGGTACTCGACCCCGTCGACCCTGGCACCGGGAGGGCCAATCGCCAGCCATGTCTGCAGTTCGTCGATCTGCAGCGCGTTGCCTCGGGCCACCACCTCGACAGAGCCGTCATGGTGGTTCCGCACCCAGCCACGGATCTGCCGCGCCTCGGCGAACCGGAGTGTTGCGTAGCGGAATCCGACCCCTTGGACGCGTCCGTGCACCCTTGCCCGGATCCCCCCTATGTCTGGCAACCCTCGCACCAGTAGCTGCTCCTGCCCCCGATGACAGATCGGAGGATGGTGCCACCACATCTCCGGCACGCCTCGCCCTCTCTGCCATACACCCGGAGCTGATCCAGGAACCGGCCGGCTGATCCATCAGGAAGCAGATAGGCGAGGTCGTCGAGGCTCGTTCCTCCCCAGCTCAGGCCTTCCGCCAGCACGGGCCGGATGGCCTCTCGGAGCCGATCTGCTTCGGCGGCGGCGAGGCCATCAGCGCGGCGGTCGGGGCGAATCTTCGCCCTGTGGAGAATCTCGTCTGCGTAGATGTTCCCGATCCCCGCCAGAAACCGCTGATCCAGCAGCAGTGTCTTGACTGCCACGCTACGACTCGCAGCCCTCGTCCTGAGATCGCCTGGCGCATCCAGAAGGGCATCAGGTCCCAGGCTCGCCACACTGCTGGCCTGCAGTTGACCAGGATCGAGTACCTGTATGAATCCGAACGTCCTGGGATCGACGAGCCGGAGCTGCGCACCGCCCTCGAAGGAGGCCACGACGTGTGTGTGGCGCTCGGGCGGGTCCTCGGCGCATGACAGCCGGATGCGGCCGGACATGCCGAGATGGGTGACCCAGGTGAGGTCCTCGAGGCTCACGAGGAGGTACTTCCCTCGCCTCCCCACCCGGCCCACCGCCCTTCCCTCGACCAGTGGCAGCGTCCCGCCCGGCTGATAACGGAGCATCCGCGGATGTCGGACCTCGAGGGACTCGACCTTCCTCCCCGCAAGGGACCGCTCGACGTGGCGGCGGACCGTCTCGACCTCAGGAAGCTCCGGCATCATCCCGGAGGAGGCGGAGGGTCGCCCGCGCCGCCCGCTGCTCGGCCTGCTTCTTCGAACGCCCCGATCCCGAGCCCATCGAGGCCCCTGCGATCTCCACTGTCGCCGTGAACGTCTTGTCGTGGTCGAGGCCCTCCTCTTCGATCACGTAGCGGGGTCGGACGCCTCGGGGGGCGACCAGCTCCTGGAGCCTCGTCTTGAAGTCCTTCTTCCCTGGATGCGCGGCGCTCTCCTCGACGCGGCCTTTCCAATGCCGCAGGATGAGCTCTCTGGCTGATTCGAAGGCACCATCCAGGTACACGGCAGCGATGACAGCTTCGAGGGCGTCGCCCAGAATCGAGTCCTTCTCCCTGCCTCCTGTGGAGAGCTCCCCCCGTCCGAGCAGCAGATGGGGGCCGAGGTCGAGGGACCGAGCCACGTCGGCCAATTGGTCTCCGCTCACGGATGCTGCCCGGATCTTCGCCATCTCGCCTTCCGGCAACGACCCCCAGTGGGAGTAGACGTAGTCGGTGACGACCATCTGCAGCACGGCATCGCCAAGAAACTCCAGCCGCTCGTTGTCCTCGACCTCGGGATGCTCGGCTACGTATGAGGAATGGACGAGTGCCTGGGAGAGGAGCTTCCGGTTGCGGAATCGATATCCGAGATCGTCCTCCAGCGCCATCACCGCGCCCCCAGGACCGTCGTGAGTCGCGCGACGACGCCCCTGTCGGCTCCGCCGTCAGCCATCTCGATGGCGTTGGCGACAGCCACCCTGCTCGAAGACCCGTGGGCGATGACCACGACGCCGCGCACGCCCACCAGGTGGGCGCCGCCGAAGCTCTCATAGTCGATCTGTGCCCTCAGCGGATCGAGCAGTGGCAGCACGCGTGCCAGGTCTTCAGGCGCGATCACCGAGAGTGCCTCGAGGACCGCTCCCGCGACGAACCGCGCCGTCCCCTCGCCCGTCTTGAGCGTCACGTTCCCGGTGAAGCCGTCTGTGACCACGACGTCCGCCTTGCCTGCGGTCAGATCCATGCCCTCGATGTTGCCGACGAAGGCGATCGGCGCCCTCTCGAGCAGCGTGTAGGCCTCCCGCTCGAGCTCCCTTCCCTTGGAAGCCTCCTCGCCGATGTTGAGCAGACCGACGCGCGGGCGAGTGAGGCCGAGGTAGACCTCAGCCAAGACCGTTCCCATCAACGAGAACTGCACGAGGTGCTCCGGCCTGCAATCGGGGTTGGCGCCGCTGTCGAGCAGCACAGTCGACCGGCCAGGGGTCGGGAGGATGCTGGCGACAGCCGGCCTCGAGACGCCAGGGATCCGGCCCATGATGATGGAGGCTGCTGCCAGGGTGGCGCCTGTCGAACCCGCGGACACCATCCCTTCTGCACCGCCTTCCGCGACCAGTCTCGTGGCGACGGTGATCGAGGCATCGGGCTTCTCTCGGATTGCCCTGGCAGGATCGTCACCCATTGCGATGACGTCGTCTGCATGGATCACGGAGACGTCCGAGCCGAGCTGATGGAGGATCGGATCGAGGCGCTCCTTGTCCCCGACCAGGACGACGTCATGCCCCCTGCCCGAGGCGAGCACGGCCCCTGCGACGGTTTCCATGGGAGCCCGGTCGCCGCCCATGGCGTCCAGGGCTATCCGGGCCATAGCCGACCTACCCGATGTCCTGCAGCACCTCGCGGCCGCGGTAGGTGCCGCAGTTGTCACAGACGTGGTGGGACAGCTTGGGGCTGTGACAGCGCGGGCACCTGGACAGCCGCGGAGCCGTCACTCTCCAGCCTGCTTTTCGCCTTCGCGTTCGCGAGCGGGACATCTTCTTCTTGGGAACGGCCACTTGGAACGTCCTAGTCCGTGATCAACTGCCTGAGGGCCCCGAACGGCGAGTCCTCGTCGGACTCGTGCCCTCCGCATCTCTCGACATTCAAGTCGGTTCCACACACTGGACAAAGTCCCGCGCAGTCCTCCCTGCACAGGGGGAGCAAGGGGAGAGATCCCCCCACCGCGTCTACGACGGGCGGCTCCAGATCGATGACTCCGTCTGGCGTCATCGGGTATTGATCTTCGCTGGGTCTCGTCGCGAAGTAGGCGGCGACCTCCGCCTCGAGCTCCTCCTCCCACGACGTCAGACATCGAACGCAGGTCATGCGTGCCCCCACCACCGCCGATCCCTCGAACATGACGATGCCCTGGCGCGCGGTCAAGCTTCCGGAGGCGCGACCTTCTGGCGCTGTCTCCACCTGAGGCATGACGAGCCCGAGGGCCACGGAGAACTCGACCCTGCGATGCTGGTGCCTCCCTGCGAGCAGGTCCGAGACTCGGAATGCGGTGTCCACGCACTCGATCCTATTGTCATCTTGGGCTACTACTGCGACGTCGGCACCTCGGGTTCGGGCGGGCGCGCCGTGTGGAACTCGGCCCGTGCCTCCCGAATCTGCCTCAGCAGGTTCCCGAACAACACCTCGAGGTGCTCGAGCCGATCCTCGGCCAGGTCCTCCGCCTCCAGCCGAATCCGTCTGGACTCCCCTTCCGCCCTACGGACCAAGGCGTTGGCCTCCTCGACGGCCTCGGCAACGATGTTGGACTCCGACACCAGGCGCTTCGCCTCGTCCTGAGCCCGCTGATGGAGCGTCTTCGCCTGTTCGTTGGTCTTCGCTATGAAGGACTCCCGCTCTCGCACCATCCAGCGGGCAGCCCGTAGCTCCTCGGGAAGAATGTCCTTCAGCCTCTCGAGTCGCAGGAGCATCTGCTCACGGTCCAACATGACATTGCCAGACAGTGGCACTGCCCTCGCCTCCCGAACAGCGAGCATCAGCTCATCGATGATCTCGACCAGCTCGCCGACGTGGCCGGGGAGCTCGGCACTCTCGGCAGCCTCGACGTCATCCATCCGCGAATCGCTCCTTGAGCCGAAGGACCACGTTGGGTGGCACGAGAGCTTCGACGGACCCCCCGAACCGAGCCACCTCCTTCACCAGCGACGAGGACAGATAGCCGAATTCGGGGCTGGCAGCCACGAATGCGGTCTCGATGCCCGCGAGATGGAAGTTCATCTGGGCCATCTGGAGCTCGTACTCGAAGTCGGTGACGGCGCGTAGCCCTTTCACGATCACGTCGACGCCACGCTGTCTGGCGAAGTCGACGAGGAGCCCGTCGAACGAGGCGACGGTGACCTTGGGCTCCCCCGAGAAGATCTCCTCGAGCATGGAGATGCGCTCACTCGCAGGGAAGGTGGGTGTCTTCGAGGGGTTGCGGATCACGGCCACCACGACGCTGTCGAACACGGTGACGGTCCGTTCGATCACGTCGACGTGCCCCTTCGTCGGCGGATCGAAGCTGCCCGGTACCAGCGCGCTGGTCATGATGAGTCCTTGACGTAGCGGAACAGCTCGTCGTCGCCATACCGATGGCGCGCCACCAGCCGGAGGGCGTGACCCTGCACAGGCGGCAGCCCACCCACCCTGCGGCGCACCACCAGGGTGCCCTCAGGCGCCAGCCGTGGCTCGAGTCGCGACATGACCTCCTCCACTGAAGCTAGCGAGTCGTCGTATGGGGGGTCAACGAACACCAGATCGAACGTACCTTCCTGTACGGCCAGGAACTGGGCTACGTCACCCCCGTGAACCGTCCCTCCGAGCCCGACCGCTTCGATGTTCGCCTGGAGCGATCTCAGGGCCCTTGCCGATCGCTCGACGAACGTGGCCCCGGCGGCTCCCCTGCTCAGCGCTTCGAGTCCCAGTGAGCCGGTGCCTGCATACAGGTCGAGCACGCGGGCTCCTGTGACAGGGCCGAGGGCCGAGAACAGACCCTCTCGTGCCCGAGCCGTCATGGGCCGTGTCCTGGGATCGCCTGAGCGTAGGGACCGCCCCTTGGCCAGACCGGCGATGATCCTCATGAGATCGACAGCCACCCGACCTGGTCCCCCAGCAGGGCTCGGACCTCTTCGGCCAGAGCCCCGTGCTCCCGGAGACCCGGGTCCTCTCTGACGAGGTCGAAGGCCTCCCTCCTGGCCACCACGAGCAAGGGTGCATCACGTATCAGATCCGCCAGATTGAGATCCGAGGCGCCCGACTGCCTCGCCCCGAACACCGTGCCCTGACCTCGAATTCTGAGGTCCTCCTCTGCCAGCTCGAAGCCGTCTGCGATCGAGACCATCGCCTGCAGTCGGGCGATGGACTCCTCCGTCGTCACGTCGGCGATGAGCAGACACGTCGACTTGGCCGCTCCCCTGCCGACCCGACCTCGCAGCTGGTGGAGCTGACTGAGGCCGAAGCGCTGTGCGTCCTCGACGACCATCAGGGTGGCGTTCGGCACGTCGACGCCCACCTCGATCACCGTGGTCGCCACCAGCACGTCCAAGTCCCCCGCCCGCATGGCATCCATCGCATGCTCCTTCTCGCCCGGCCGCATCTGTCCGTGCACGAGACCCACGCGCAGATCTGGAAGCTGATGCCGCAATCGCTCGTACGAGGCGGTGGCAGACGCAGCCTCGATCTTGGCACTGTCCTCCACCAGCGGACATACGACGAAGGTCTGGTGGCCGCGCCGCGCCTGGAGCCGAATCAGGTCGTACACCTCGTCCAGGTCGTCCCAGCTCATGAGGAGCGTCTCGACGGGCGACCGACCTGGGGGCATCTGGTCGAGCAACGTCACGTCGAGGTCTCCGTACAGCGTCATCGCCAGGGTGCGCGGGATGGGCGTAGCGGTCATGATCAGCAGATCAGGATCGCGGTCCTGAGCCTTTTCCTTGAGCTTGATGCGCTGGTGGACGCCGAAGCGGTGTTGCTCGTCGACGACCGCCACTCCCAGCCTGGGGAAGTGGACCCCCTCTTGGATCAGTGCATGGGTACCGACGACGATGTCGACACCCGCCTTCCTGATGAGCTCGAGAACCTCTTCGCGGCCCGCCGAGCCCAGGGGTTGGGTGTTCAGCTCGGCTCGGTTGGAGGTCAGGAGGGCCAACGTCACCGCCCTCTCGCTGTTCTGCCGATCGAACAGCGAGCCGGTGGGAGGCGAGAGGCCTGCGGAGTGGAGGAGATGGCGGATCGCCAGGTAGTGCTGCTCCGCCAGGACCTCGGTCGGAGCCATGACGGCACCCTGGTAGCCACCCTCCACGCCTGCGAGCAGCGCCAGCACAGCCACCACCGTCTTCCCTGAGCCGACCTCGCCTTGCAACAGCCGGTGCATGGGGTCAGGGGCCACGAGATCTCGGCGGATCTCGTCTGCCGCGGCCTGTTGCGCTTCGGTGAGGACGAACGGCAGGCCGCCCACGAAGGGGTCGGTCAGACGACCGGACGGTTCATGCGCGATGCCTGATGCCTCATGCGCGAATCGCTGCTTGGTCATGGCGAGCGCCAGCTCGAGACGGAACAGCTCGTCGAACACCAGCCTGCGACGCGCCGCCTCCACGTCGTCGAGCGAGTCAGGGAAGTGGATGTCCTGCAGCGCGCGGTCGCGATCTGTGAGCTCGAGGCGGGCGCGGATGTCCTCTGGGATGGGATCGCTGACAGGTCTGCTGCGCAGCAACGCGTTGTGGACGGCGCTTCTCAGCTGCCAGGCGGTCACCTTGCCGATTGCAGGATGCACCGGGACGACGCGGCCCGTCACCAGCGAGTCGCCGCTGAGCTTGTCCACGACGGGGTTGGACATCTGCAGCGCTCCTCGGAAGCGGTCGACCTTCCCTGAGACGGCCACTTCGACGCCTTCCTGCAGCTGCCTCGCCCGGAAGGGTTGGTTGAACCAGGTGACCCGGAGATAGGAGGTGCCGTCGTACAGGTTCGCCTCGACCATGGTCAGGTTCTTGCGGGGTCGCCGCGTACTGACCTTGGCGATCGTGCCGATCACCGTGACCTCCTCGCCCACGTTGAGCTCGGCCACGGGAAGCGTGCGCGATCGATCGATGTATCGGCGAGGTGCATGGAGCAGGAGATGGGCGACGGACGAGACGCCCTCTCTGGCGAGCTCCTCGCCTCTCCGTCCTCCGAGCCCCTTCACTTTCGTGACGGGAACCGCGGCGAGGTAGGAGATGCTTCGCCCACTCACGGGACCGACCCGACGCCCTTCCGCGATCTGATGGCTTCCACGGCGTCCATGGTATGGGGCGGGCCTCCCTGCCTCGTGGTATGGGCTTTGCGGCCCCCACTTGCTAGCCTTCTGCGCCGGTCTGCGCATGTCTCAACGTTGCGAAATCTGTGGCAAGGAGCCTTCGTTCGGGCGCCGGGTGACGTTCTCTCACAAGAGATCGTCGAGACGCTGGCTTCCCAACAGCCAGGGCGTCCGGGTCCCGCATGGCTCCAACACCAGGCGCATGAGAGTGTGCACGTCCTGCCTGCGAGCAGGCAAGGTCCAGAAGGCCTAGCAGACGCATGCAGGGCGTGGTCGAGATCTACGATCCGCAGAGCGGGGCAGGAGTCATCATCCGCGACTCAGACCGGCAGCCCATCTACCTCCGATCGGGATCTCTGCGAGGGAGCCTGTTCAGAACGCTACGCCAGGGCCAACGAGTCGTCTTCGAGGTGACGCAGGAGGAAGGCGTGTCATATGCCACGTCGGTCCGGCTCGGCTCGGAAGGCCAATGATCTGAGCGTTATAGTCCCCACAAAGCGAAGGAGGGCTGGTGGTTCAGGCGTACGTGCTCATCCAGACCGAGGTGGGCAAGGCCGCCCAAGTGGCAGACGAGGTCCGCAAGATCCCTGGCGTCGAGTCGGCGGATGATGTCACAGGGCCCTACGACGTCATCGTGAAGGTGGCAGCGGACGATGTCGACTCGCTCGGCAAGCTCGTGGTGGCGAGGGTCCAGGGTATCGAGGGCATCGTGAGAACCCTCACCTGCCCGATCGTTCACCTCTAGCCGAGCTTCTGTGCAATCGAGGCGGCGCTGCGCAGCGCCGTCCCGTCAGCACCCGTGATCGTGAACTGCCTGGGAGGCTGGCTCTCCGCTTCGGCGAGCATGTCGGTGAGCAGGTCGATCCTTCTGAGAGGCGGGTCGACCCACAGATAGGCGGCGAGGCTGCCAGGGATCGTGTTGACCTCGTTGACCCAGACAGCATCGTCTGTTGCGAGAAAGTCGATGCGGGCCACCGATCGCAGACCGATCAGATCGACCAGCTGGATGGCGTAGGATCGAATCAAGGCCTCTTGGCCCTCGCTCAGGACGGCTGGAATCTCCCGCTCCGCTCCTTCGAGGCCACCACCTGCGAGGTACTTCTGATCGTACGTGTAGAAGGTCCCTGCCTCGGAGCGCACGGGCGCCTCCAAGGCCGAGAGCTGCAGATCCGGATACGTCCTCACCGCCACGTTGATGTCGCGACTGCCAGCGAGGAACGGTTCCAGCAGCGCTCCCTCGCGCAGGAGAGGCGACGATCGCGCCAGGTCGAGGGCGGTTTGGAAGTCGGATACCACCTCGATGCCCAGCGAGGATCCGCCGCGGCGAGGCTTCACGATGTACGGAGGATCGAACTCGGGCCTGCGTTCCTGATCGAGGAGCGTCCTCGGAAGGCTCGGGAGGCCGAACTCACGGACGACTGCGCCGAAGGCGAGCTTGTCCATGCCGAGGGAGGAGGCCGCCGCCCCAGGCCCCGTGTAACGGACGCCTGCCAGGTCGAGGGCGGCTTGCAGCGTTCCGTCCTCCCCGGGGCCACCGTGGCACGCGTTGAGCACCACGGAGACCTCGAGGGAGCGTCTCCCTCGCCAGAAGCCGCCGCCAGGCTCGGCTCGGAAGCTGATCCGGCGCGACCCTCCAGGCGGGCCTTCGACGAAGTCAGCTGCTTCGGAGGTCGCGCTCACGTCATGCCATGTCCCAGACTTGCTCCAGTAGAAGGCTGCTGTCTGAACGCCGCCGTCGAGGAGCGCTCGCGCCGCCTGGAGACCCGTCAGGATGCTGATGTCGTGCTCGGGAGAAGGTCCACCGAACACGACGGCCGGTCTCACGACGGGCACCTCACGGAAAGTGATCTGGCAGATCGTTCTCGTACAGCACGATGTCTCCTGGCCCCAGGTTGGCTCGCGACCACTCGACGGCCTCCTCGCGCGACCCGACCAACCTAACCGCAGCTCCTCGGCCGGCTACGCCTTCCAGCAACGCCTTCCTGTTGGTCCTTCCGACGATCACGACATCGCTCGCAACGGAGCCGGCAGCCCGACCGAACTCTCTGTTCGCGTCGTACTGCATGCTTCCCAGCTCGACGAGCCCTGGCGTCACGACCACCCGTCTGCCGTTGGCAGCCTCGAGCATGCGCAACGCTGCCAGCGCGCCTGTGGGATTGGCGTTGTACGTGTCGTCGACGATCCGAAAGCCCCTCGCTCCGGTCACCAGCTGACGCCTGTGCTCGGGGGCCTTCGACCTCGACAGTGCCCTTCTGTCTGGCGTGGCGTCCAGCGCCCAGGCCACGGCCACCGCGCATGCCAAGTTGCCAGGGAACTCAGAGAGAAAGACTCCGATCTCCTTGCCTTGGACCGTGATCGAGCCGTCGGTGGCGCCGACGAAGACCTCAGCGGTCGGATCCAAGGACGAGCAGCGTATGACCCTTGGGTTCCGCAGGCGGCCGGCCAGATCCATCAGCTCGGGACTGTCGACGTTGAGAACGACGGTCTCAGCCCCGACTGCGATCTCGGCTTTCGCCTCCACGATGCTGTCGATCGAGCCGAAGCGCTCCAGGTGGACGGGGCCGATCCCGGTGATCACCGCGACCGCCGGGTTGATCCACGAGACCAGCTTCCGGATCTCGCCCGGTCCGTAGGCGCCCATCTCGGCGATGAACACCTCGGTGCCCAGCGCGAGATGCTCGTTGATCGTCCTCGCCAAGCCCAGTTCGTTGTTGAAGCTGGCGGGGCTCGCCACGACCCGATACCGCCCAGACAACAGCTGGGAGCTGAAGACCTTCGTGGTCGTCTTGCCGTAGGAGCCGGTGATCGCGACGCAGACCGGTCTGACGGCCGCGAGCCGTTCCCGAGCCTGGGTGATCCACTTGGCGCTCAGGCGTCGCTCGACGGCGGACATCAGCGCCAGTGCGAGATCCACGAAGACAGGCAGCAGCACGAGCGCCACCGCGGCCGCCTCGACAGCCTTTCCTGCCGCCGCTGCCGGTATCGCCACCGAGGCTCCGAGCAGAGCCCCAGTGGCGAGGGCGAGCCTGATCAGCCTCGGCGTCCACCGCAGCGGCCGCGTCCTGCCTCTGACATCCAGCCCGAGGGGCCCGACCGAGACTGCCGCTGCGGTCACCAGGAGCGCGGCAGGCCACTCGATCGACACTGCCGCAGCTGCGAC
This sequence comes from uncultured Acidimicrobiia bacterium, assembly GCA_964553055.1. Classification (GTDB taxonomy): domain Bacteria; phylum Actinomycetota; class Acidimicrobiia; order Spongiisociales; family CAZKJJ01; genus CAZKJJ01. The sequence continues at coordinate 2,810 of CAZKJJ010000006.1, read as the reverse complement.
TCCCGCAGTGAGCACGGCAACGTTCGCGGGGATGGCCCACCAGCGACCTGCGAACAGAGAGACGCGCCCCGGCTGATAGTGCTCGCGCTGAGCGAGCCGGAGCCACCGGAGCCCCGAGAGCACAGATGCGACTGCCGCCGCCACCAAGAGAACGGCAGTCACCGCAGCCGCTCCAACGCCTCCCGCAACGCGGCGGGTGCCTCGACAGGCAGGAGGTGACCACCGCCTTCGACGACGTTGAGGCTTCCGTGGGAGAGAAGGGCCAACGCCCGCTCGGCCACCTCCACCGGCACCTCGCGGTCTTCGGAGCCCCACACGAGCTCCACTCGGCAGGAGAGGGGCCGGAGCACGTCTTCGTAGGACTCGGCCAGAACGGTGACGAGGACGTCTCGCATGACGCCGCGCGCCGCACGGTAGTCATCTGATCCGTAGGTTCGACGGGCAGCTTCGAGCCTCGTGTCTCCTACGAGCCCCAGGCGATGGAGGGACCTCAGGATCCGGTATCGGATGTCGGGCCTTGGCCGCTGCCCTTCCGTACGGAGCAATGGCACACCGGTCAGCACGAGACCGCGCACCGACGTCTGATGCGCGAGCTGCAAGGCAACTCTCCCTCCGAACGAGTGACCGATCACGATGGGCGGGCTCCTGAACTCCTCCAGTAGAGGCAGGAGGCTGGCGGCGTATCCGACCGAGCCTGTGGCGGTTGGGGGCGGCGGCGATGCCCCGAAGCCAGGGAGGTCCGCGGCGATGGCGCTGAACGGCTGGAGGAGGGCACGGAAGTCGTGTCTGTCTCTACTCCACCCGTGAAGTGCCAGGATCTCGGGAGGGCCGACCCCGTACCGGTCGCCGAACACCGACCCATAGGACTTCAACATCATCAGAACACTCAGGTCGCGTGGACAAGCCGCCGAGTAATCACTCAGAGGGCCGATCGAGCATAACGGAGCTCTGGACACCCGAGATGGACTCGCTGCGAGCATTCCGCGCCAGGGCGATTCGCCTGGCTGTGTACGTAGGCGGACTCGTCGTGCTCGGCAGTGCGATCGCGGTTCTTCTGAGAGGCGGCCCTGTGGAGCCTCCCGTCGTGGTCGCCCTGTCGGCAGCAGGCGCGTCGATCGCCGTCATGTGGACGCTCGCCTGGCGGAGCGATCTCACCACCAAGAGCTCCGGTTTCGCGCTCGGTCTCTGGGCCGTGCTGTGGGCGCTCGGGATGTTCTTGGTGGCGATGACCCCCGGCTTGGCTGCGCTCGCTCTGACCTGGTCGATCACCATCGTTGCGTGGTCGGCTGCCCTGGGGACTCCTGGGCAGCACGGGGCGATAGCAGGACTCGTCGTCGTCACGTACCTCTCGGGCACCGTCGTGGTGGCAGGGAACCCGCTGGGCGATGCGATCACGGCAGGCGTCGCACTGGGGATCCTCGGGTTCGTCTGCGGCGTCGCCTGCTCAGAACTGCGCAGGCTGGCCGCTGGAAGGTCGCAGCTGCTGGCGGAGCTCCAGCGAAGAGACCTCGCATTCGAGCGCCTGTACGAGGTCATCACGACGCTGAGCGTCGCGTCCAGCCTCAGGCTGGCACTGCCGGAGCTGGTAGGGAGGATCGGGCGATACTTCAGAGCCCAGGTCGGCCTGGTCGTGCTCCACGATCCGGAGCACGAGGCGCTCGAGGTCGTGAGCCCGATCTGGACTGCCGGCTACTCCCTCGAGATCGATCGATATCTCCTTTCCCTCTCCGGCTCGGGGGAGATCGAGCAGGTCTTCAAGTCTGGAAAGCCAGGGCTCTACAGAGAGCTCACGGAGGACCCAGACGCGCACTCGATTCTCGGCGAGCTGGGCGTGGGAACGGCGATGTGCGTTCCGCTCCGTGTCGAGAACCGCACGACCGGCGTGCTGGTCCTGGCAGACAAGGACGGATCCGAGTTCGACGAAGCCGACCTCGACGCCCTCGTCTCACTGTCTGGCCCTGCGGCCCTCGTCGTGGCTCAGCTGGAGAGGATCGAAGAGGCAGCAGAGTCGACGAGGAGGATGGAGGACCTCGCTCGCATGAAGAGCGACTTCGTTTCGGTGGTCAGCCACGAGCTGCGCACGCCGCTCACCTCGATCATCGGGTCGCTCGCCACCCTCTCCAGGCACGAGCTCGCACCCAACACGGCGCAAGGAGAGGAGCTGCTGGCGTCCGCCAGGGCGCAGGCCGACCGCCTACGAAGACTGATCGAGGACCTGCTCACGGCGTCCCGCATCGAGCACGGGGGCCTTCGTCACACTCCGCAAGAGATCGACCTCGCAGTGTTCATGAGCGAGGTGGTGGCGGGGCTGCCCTCCCACGACAGACACATCTCGGTGTCGGTGGAGGAAGGAGCAGATCGTCTGGTAGCCGATCCCGACCACCTCGCCAGGGTCATCATCAACCTGGTCGACAATGCACTCAAGTACGCGGGAACGGGCCCTGTCGAGGTCGTCGCGGCTCGTGACGGCAATCGCATCACGGTCGCGGTCGTCGACCATGGATCAGGGATCGAGCTTCAGGAGCGTGATCAGGCGTTCGAGCGGTTCAGGCAGCTGGAGCCTCCGCAGACGCGGTCGAAGGGTGGCGCAGGTCTCGGTCTCTCCATCGTGCAGGGCATCGTCCAGGCGATGGGTGGCACCCTCGAGCTGACCGAGACGCCAGGGGGAGGTGCCACGTTCGTGGTCGGTCTCCCGCTGCGATCCCCTGCGCAGCTCGCTGGGATCAGCTGACTCCTCCTGCCGCCACGGCATGGAACCCTCCGTCGACGTGCACGATCTCCCCCGTCGTGGCAGGAGCCCAGTCTGAGAG
>CAZKJJ010000005.1:0-20686 GCA_964553055.1 uncultured Acidimicrobiia bacterium | reverse complement strand
AGGGTGGTGGCCGCATCCGCCAGGCCGGCAGCCACCAGGGCAGCCTCCACCTCTCTGACGAGCTCCGCCTCCGCAGCCTGCGCGGCCTCGTCCGTGACGTCGGGGAGCGCAAGTGCCGCGCTCACCTCGGGCCTCGCCCGCCAGGACTCCTCCCACTCTGGAGGCATGTGATCGGCAACGCCCCTGATACCGGCTGCCGCGGCCGCGGCGCCAGGCCCCGACCACAGGTCCTTCGACTGGATCGCTTCGGCCGCCGCCGCTGGTATGCCGATGTCGATGGCAAGGCCTGCCGCCTGTCGTGCCAGCTCTGCGTCGTTCTCGACTGCGGCTCTGGTGATCATCAGCTCGACGGCGGCGTCCAGCCACCCTCCTTGCAGGAGCTCGTCCGTGAGGTCCTCCGCCTCCGACTGCGGCCACTCGCCTCCCTGCGCAGCCAGGACCTGGAGTTGGAGGACGCGGATCTTCAGCCTCCACCTCCATCCGTTGATGCCTGGCGGGCAGAGCTCCAGGGCACGCTCGGCCTCATCGTTCGCCTCGTCGAGGCGGCCGAGACCCAGCAACGCCCTTCCTCTGAGAAAGCGGGCCGCGTTCTCCCATGCAGGCAGCTGGAGGAGCACGAAGCCGAGCATGTCGTCCGCAGCGGCGAGCGCTTCTGCGTACTGGCCGTATCGGTGTGCGCCTTCGGACCTGCCCATGTCGGAAAGGAACACGGGCCCCGAGGTCCCGCTGTGGTCCGCGTTGTCGATGGCGGCCTCGATCGTGGCGAGGGCCTCCCTGGGGCGCCCGACCGCAAAGAGCGCACGCGCCCACCACGCCTGCCTGTCTGCCAGCGAGGCGGTCTCCGAGATCTCCTCGTCACTCGTCACCAGCCCCGCGAACCCGATCTCAGCCTCCCGCGCCCTGCCTCGGTCGAGGGCGATCCTGGCCTCGTTGTACCGGCGCCTGAGCCTCTGATCGGAGGTCCCTTCTGCCTCCAGGATGGCCTTGCCCTTGGCCGCTGCCGCATCCGACTCGTTCTGGAAGCCGAGCCTCGTCAGCTCCCTGGCGTGGAGCACCAGCAGCGACCCGAGCATCGCCTCTTCGCCGAGCTCGGACGCCTCGTACTCGGCGCCTGCCACGACGCGTTCGGCAGCGAGAGCGTCCTGCCTGTCGTCTTCGACCGCGGCCAAAAAGGCGCGAGCGGCCACCCTCTCGGTACCCGAGAGTCTTCTGATGGCGACCTCGAGGTCCTCGGCCGCCAGGTCTGACCATCCCGCAAGCCGGTAGTACTGCGCCCTCGCCAGCCGGAGCCTGCCCTCCGTCTCCGGCTCATCGGCATCCATCCCCTCGTACGCCTCGAGGGCCGCTTCCAGCAGGTCGAAAGACTCGCCGAGCTCCCCGCGCTCGACAGCCTGCAACGCGGCATTCGAGAGCAGCGGCCACGCCTTTTCCCACAGGCCGGCCTCTGAGTAGTAACGCCCGATCGCGGCGCCCTCGCGCTCTTCCCTGCCCAACCGCTTCATCGCCTCTGCCAGCCCGGCCAGGGTGGCCGTTCGACGAACCTCTCCGAGACTGCCTCTCACGCGTTCGACAGCGAGCGCGTCTATGGGCACGAAACCGTCCCTCGTCTGGCTGATGAGGCCTGCTCCGACGAGCCGTTCGCCCATGTCCAGCACGTCGTCCGCGGATGCGTCCACCACCGAAGCCAGCAAGTCAGGATCCAGCGGACGACCAGCCGCGTACACGGAGTCGACGATCTTGCGCTCTGCTCGCTCCAGACGGTCGATCTGCTCCATGAGATGACCCCCGCCTTCCCACGTGTCCGGCAGGGGTCCAGTCGTCTCCAGCATGTGGTCGGCCTGCCTCAATAGGCCTTCCGTCACCCATTCATCCAGTAGCTGCTGAACGTCGGCAGAGACTCCGCCTGTGAGAGAGATCACGTGCTCTGCTGTGCCAGGAGGCATCACATGACTGAGGTCGGACGCCACCAGCGGCTCGAGCACGAACTGAGCGAGCTCCCCTCTTCTTCTCGCGGTAGCCGCCAAGCCATGCAGGGGAAGTGCCTCGTGTCCTGCGACGGGGGCGTGGGCTACGACCACGAGCATCCCACCCGCCGGCGGAGTGGACATGGCGCGCTGCAGGAGCCCGAGGGACGTCGGGTCGACCCACTGCGCCTCCTCGACCAGCACGGCAGCCGCTTCCGGAAGGGAGTCGAGCCCCAACGCTCCTGCTACCCCACCCGCTGCGAATCGGTCGGCGAGTGATCCCGAGGCTCTCGCCACGGTGAAGCCCGCCCGTGCGGCTCGATCTGCGATCTCAGAAACGAGCCTTCCACGACCGCTTCCTGCGGTTCCGATCAGCTCGACCGTGCGCACGGCGGGTGATGCGGCCTCGGAAACGAGTCGGTCGACCTCGTCCAGAATCCGCTCTCGCCCTAGAACTCCGAAATCCATCGGCTGGAAGTTAGATGCTCAGGATGCGCTTTGCAGATCGGAAGCGCGCAATTCCGGCGTCACGCACGCGACTAGAGGGTGCATCAACCGAACTCGATGCCTTGAGCCAGAGGAAGGTCCTCGCCCCAGTTGATGGTGTTGGTCTGCCGCCGCATGTAGGCCTTCCAGGCATCCGAGCCGGCCTCGCGCCCTCCTCCTGTCTCCTTCTCGCCGCCGAAGGCACCCCCGATCTCGGCTCCTGACGTCCCGATGTTGACGTTGGCTATGCCACAGTCCGAGCCGACGTGTGACAGGAATCGCTCTGCGCTTCGCAGCGAATTGGTGAAGATCGCCGACGAGAGCCCCTGACGGACACCGTTCTGGACTTCGATCGCCTCCCTCAGATCGTCGACCTCGATCACGTACAGGATGGGTGCGAAGGTCTCCTCCTGGACAATGGGTGCGTCCTTGTCAATCGCCATGATGGCCGGCTCTACGTACTGGGGACCCAGGTGCTCGAGCCTGTTGCCTCCGTACAGCACCTTTCCGCCCTGCTCTTTGGCGATCTCGAGTGCCTCCCCCATCCGAGCGACGGCCTGGGGGGTGATCAGCGGACCCATCAAGGTGTCGAGAGAGCCGGGATCACCGATGGTGATCTGCCCGTAAGCGTCTATGAGACGGTTGGTGAGCTCCTCGGCAACGCCTCGCTGAACGATCAGCCTCCTGAGCGACGTGCACCGCTGACCTGCCGTTCCGACAGCCGCGAACAGGACCGCCCTCACTGCCAGGTCGAGATCCGCATCCTCCATGATGATCGCGGCATTGTTGCCGCCGAGCTCGAGCAACGAGCGCCCGAAGCGCTTCGCCACCGCAGGTCCGACCTTGGCGCCCATGGCACAGGAACCCGTTGCCGAGACGAGTGGGAGCCTCCCGTCCTCGACCATCAGGTCGCCGACGATCGACCCTGCGCCCACCGTGAGGTTGAAGACGCCCTCGAACCCTGACCCCTCCATCACCTCACTGCAGATGCGGGTGATGGCGATCGCCGTCAAGGGTGTGGAGCTCGAAGGCTTCCAGATCATCGTGTCGCCGCACACTGCTGCGATGCACGCGTTCCATGACCAGACGGCGGCAGGGAAGTTGAAGGCCGTGATGATGGCAATGGGCCCCAGCGGGTGCCACTGCTCGTACATCCGGTGCCGCGGCCGCTCCGAGGCCATCGTCAGCCCGTACAGCTGGCGTGAGAGCCCAACCGAGAAGTCGGCGATGTCGATCATCTCCTGGACCTCCCCGACCCCCTCCGCCAGGATCTTCCCGCTCTCCAGTGTGACCAGAGCTCCCAGTGGCTCCTTCTGTTCCCGAAGCCTGTCGCCTATCCGACGCACGAACTCGCCGCGTCTGGGAGCCGGGAGCATCCGCCACGCCTCGAAGGCTGCCTGGGCAGCGCCGACCGTCGCCTCGTACTCCTTCGCGGACGCTTGCAGGACCGTGGCGATCGTCTCGCCTGTCGCCGGATTGACGACGTCCAGGACGCCGCCCGTCCCCTCGAGCCACTCGCCCGCGAAGACGCCCGGATTCGTGTCCATGATCCCGAGGCGTTCGAAGACCTCTCTCATGCCACCTCCTTGGTCAGGACCCGGCTGGCCCTGGGTGGGGATGAAGGAAGCCTAACGACGTCGGGAGGTGAGAGACCTGGGCTAGCTGAAGCTGTTGCCGCAACCGCAGGTGCGGGTGACGTTCGGGTTGGAGATGGCGAATCCCGCTCCCTGGAGACCCTCGGTGTAGTCGAGTTGTGCTCCTCTGATGAGCTCCACCGACTGAGAGTCCACGACGACTCGCACGTCGTCGTACGCCTCCACGATGTCTGTGTCCTCGATGTTGCTGTCGAAGAACATCTCGTACGAGAATCCCGAGCACCCGCCTGGCCTGACGCCCATGCGCAGGGCCAGATCCGACTCACTCTCTGCAGCCATCAACTCGCGAACCTTGTCGACCGCGCTTGGGGTCAAGGTCACCGCTCGCTGGCGCGACCCGATCGAGACCATCTGCTCCATGTCCGAGCAGTATACCCCGAATCCGCCCACCTATTTGCAAGGTGGCCATAGTGCAAATTGCGCGTACCATGGAGCCATGACCAGCCGACAGGACATCTACGAGGCTCTGCGGGGAGTCGTCGACCCCGAGCTGGGCGGCGACGTCGTCGAGTTGGGCATGGTGTCCCGGGTCGAGCTGGAGGACGGCATCGCCACCATCGGGATCGCATTGACCATCGCCGAGTGCCCGATGCGAGGTCAGATCTCATCGGATGCCGTTCGCAAGGTGAAGGCACTACCTGGCATCGAGGACGTGGTCATCCAGACCACCGCCATGACCAAGAGCCAGCGCGCCGACCTGATGTCGAAAGCCAGGCTACGGGCTCGTGAGAACGCGGAGCCGACCCAAGTCGATCCTCTGACCAGGGTGATCGCCGTGGGCAGCGGGAAGGGGGGCGTCGGGAAGTCCTCCGTCAGCACGAACCTCGCCCTCGCCATCTCCGATCTCGGGTTCCGCGTCGGGCTCCTCGACGCTGACATCTGGGGGTTCTCCATACCGAGGATGCTGGGAGCCGAGGCCCGACTCACCGCGTCAGACGAGCGGCAGATCCTGCCTGTCGACGCCCAGGGCATCAAGGTCGTGTCGGCCGGCCTGGCCGTCGACTCCGAGGAGACGGCCTTGATGTGGCGTGGGCTCATGCTTTCGAAGGCCCTCGAGCAGTTCCTGAAGCAGGTGGCCTGGGGGGCCTTGGACTACCTCGTCATCGACATGCCGCCTGGAACAGGCGACATTCAGATGGCGCTGGCCAGGATGCTCCCCCAGGCTGAGATGGTGGTGGTGACCACCCCTCAGCTGACGGCTCAAAAAGTGGCAGTGCGAGTAGCGGACATGGCGAGGCGCTCCTACATGCCCGTGGTGGGTGTCATCGAGAACATGGCGGGATTCCGCTGCGACCACGGCCACATGTATTCCATCTTCGGGGAGGGTGGAGGCCAGGAGCTGGCTGACACGCTCGGTGTGCCCCTCATCGCCCAGATCCCCGTGGACCCCTCGATCGTCACGGGAGGAGACACAGGCCGGCCCGTCGTCCGTGCAGACAGGAGCTCCCCTTCAGCCGAAGTCTTCCGGGCTACGGCGAGCAGGGTCGTCGAGCTGGTTCCGCCTGCCGAGAGCGAGACGTGCACGGCCCGGATCGCCAGACTGATGGAAGCCCTCGGCGAGGGGCGCGTGCCCGTTTCTGCCGATCAGGCGTCCCGGTAGGTCACAGCGGCCCAGGCCACCCCAAGCGACACGACTCCCCAGATCAACAGGATCATGGCCGATCTTCCTGGGTCGGGCAGCACGAGCGGATTGCCGACCACGACCGGGAGCTGGAGATCGAAGATGCCCGAAGTGGCTCCGCCGATCGAGTAGTCCTGATAGGCGGGCCAGAGAGCCAGGAGCTGCTCGACGAAGGTCAGCCCGACTGCCAAGCCCACCGCCAGCCCTGTGGAGCGAATCAGCGCTACCGCGGCAAGGCCCACGGCCACCCAGGTCGCCTGCACGAACACGAGCTCGCCGGTCGCCAGTACCAGCTCGGCCACTGAGACGAACCCTGCCCCCTCGGCCATGGCAGCCGAGAATCCCATCCAGACCACCACGCCCAACAGCGCCAGCACGGTGGCTCCTCCGGTCAGGACGGCGAGCTTGGCCATCAGGTGCCGTGACCGACTGGCATCCCAGGTGAGGCTGATCCCCCACGTTCCCTTCGAGAACTCGTAGCCGAGCATCACGACAGCCAGGATCACTGGCACCCAGGTATTGCCGGCGGCGTTGAGGAACCCATACAGATAAGCCTCCGGCTTGTCGGGGACTGCCAGGACTTCGAGGTCGGCACTGTCGAACAGGTCGGCTGCCGCGTACTGGAGGAACGCACCGAGGGCCGTGAGGAACACGAGGATGCCACCGAGCACCCAGGGCATCTTTCGCTTCGTCAGCTTGATGACCTCGGCAGAGAGGAGAGCTCTCACGCCTCCTCCGTCAACCGAAGGAACATCTCCTCCAGATTGGGGCGGATCTCGGTCAGTTGCTTCGGATAGATCGATCGGGATGCGAGCAGCTTCGCAACGGCTTCAGGGTCCGACGTGTCTACCACCAGGGCCTCCCCTTCCCTTCGCACCGAGTACGACGTCTCGAGCAGTCCCAGAGCAGCATCGACGTCGTCGACCAGCACGCGAACCCCGTCAGCGCCGGCGACGAGATCGGCCAGTAGGCCTTCTGTCACCAACCGGCCATTGTGAATCACCACGACGTAGTCAGCCAGCCGCTCGACGTCTGCGAGGACGTGACTCGAGATCACCACGGTCTTGCCGCCCTCGTCGACGAGCCAGCGCAGCAGCGAGCGGAGGCTCACCTGCCCCGCAGGGTCGAGGCCGTCCATGGGCTCGTCGAGGATCAGGAGCTCTGGCTCGCCCAAGAGGGCCATACCCAGCGCCAGACGCTGCCGCATTCCCTTGGAGTATCCAGCAGCCTTGTCGTCTGCTCTCTCGGTGAGGCCCACCTTCGCCAACAGATCAGGGATCTCGTCCGTGGACCGCCCCTTGGTGCGTGCCGCGACGGTCAGGTTGTCGCGACCCGAGAGCGTGTCGTACACGGCAGGGCCCTCGACGATCGCACCGACCCGACGCACCACCTCGTCGGCATGGGTCGCAACGTCGAGGCCGAGCACGGAGACGGTACCTGCCTGGAGCTTGGTCAGCCCCAACAGTGCCTTGAACGTCGTGGTCTTGCCTGCACCGTTTGGTCCGAGGAAGCCGACCAAGGAGGCCGAGGGAAAGGACAGATCCAAACCTGTGAGGGCCGCTATCCGTCCGTACTGTTTGACGAGGCCTCGGGCCTGCACAGCCGGTTCCTGCACGCCGCCAGATTAGGGAGCTAGTCCGTTGGCTCACTCCAGGAACCCTCCCCAAGCAAAAGCGCCTCCCGGCCGATGCCCTTGATGCGCGAGCGGCTACCGTCGAGCGGCATCGACCCCGGGCCCCCTCCCAGAGGGGGCCTGCCGCGTTATCTCCCATCAGCGGTCCGGGTCGGCCCCCGCTTGCGCGCACGCCGACCGCCGTCTTTCATGCCCGAGATGGCAAGCGTCCTGGCGGAGGACCTCCGTCGCGTGATGACCACGTCCAAGACGATCGCGGTCGTCGGCGCGTCCGCAGACGAGTCCAAGAGCTCCCACACGGTGCCCCGGTACCTCCAGGAGCACGGCTACCGCATCGTCCCTGTGAATCCCAGTCATGGCTCGATCCTCGGAGAGAAGGCCTTTCCTTCGCTGCGGGATGTCGATGTGCCGATCGACGTCGTTCAAGTGTTCAGGCCTGGTCACGAGACGCCGGAGATCGCCAGAGCGGCGGTGGCGGTCGGAGCGAAGGTGCTCTGGCTTCAACCGGGGATTCTCTCGGAGGAAGCAGGTGAGATCGCCCGAAGCGGAGGCCTCGAGTTCTTCCAGGACGTCTGCATGAGAGCGACGCACATCGGACTCGGGCTGGGCTGAGTTTCCTGTCAATCCAGGACCCCTGTGGAGGGTCTGAGATTGACGAGAACCGGGAGAAAGAGGTGACTAGTCACTTCGAATCTCATCCAATTCGCCATACAGCACGGCTGCGCTGCTCCCGATACCCATCCGGAACGTACCAAGTGCGCAGCAGCGGGAAGCATCCGGTCGAAGACAGGCCCCCAGCCCCTCGGGGGCCTGTTCCGCTGTGACTAGCTACTTCCGGCGTTTGGAAAACCGCCCGAGACAATCGCAGGCGGCAGCCTGATACTGGTCGTGCGTTGCCATCGGTAGGGCGCTGGGAGGCGATCCCCTTACCGGCATCGACGGAGAGGGCTCTCAACCCCCAAAGAGGGCCCTCTTCTACGTGGGCGCCAGCTTGGTCTCGGCTGGCACAGCACCTTCGGTGATCACCACGAACCCCTCCTCTGCCAGCTTCCTGGCATGGGCCAACACGGAGAGAGCCGCCAGGCCGTGGAGGGAAGGGTCGACGTCCGCATACAGCAGCTCCACGATCTCGGAAACCGTCTGAATCCCGCGCCTCACCGAGTCGAGCACCTGCCGTTCTCGCATCTCCCTGTGCTCTATGTAGGAGGCGATCATGTCGCCCGCCATGCGGGAATCCTCCCCGTGACCAGGGTGGATCATGGAGAGATCCTCGCTCTGCAGCCGTCGCAGCGATCTCATGTACGACGTCATCTCCTCGACCACCACTGTTCCGCCTCCCATGATGTGGTCGCCTGAGAACAGCAAGCCTCCGCTGACGAAGCACAGGTGATCTGCGCTGTGCCCGGGCGTGTGGATCGCCCTCAGCTCGGAGGGCCCGAAGGGGACGATGTCATGGTCGCGCAGCAGACGGTCGGGCTCGAATTCCGGGCCGCTCGCATAGCCGTAGACAGGCACTCCGAGCTCAGCGCCCAGCGGGTTCGCGAGGGGCGCGTGGTCAGGGTGGGCATGCGTGACGACGATCCCGACCGATTGGAGCGGTGACACGGCATCCGAGATCGCCTGCCGGTGCGAGTCGATGACAGGACCGGGGTCGATGATCAGGCAAGTGTCCGCGGAGACGAGGACATAGGTGTTGGTCCCTGGACCTGTGAAGGGGCCCGGGTTCGGCGCCAGGATCCTGACCACCGTCGTCACGTGCTCTGCTGCTCCTCGTCGGGAAAGGTGAGGCCGAACCCACCTTTCGCCGACGTCACGACCCTCGGCTCCACTCTCGACACCTCGTGGGACCGCGCATACGCGATGACCTGTCTCGGCTCCCGGAACCTGCTGAGCAGCTCCAGGTGACGGACCGTTGGGAAGATCATCGGCCAGTCACCTCGGCCTGCCGCTTCGAGAGCTGTGGCAGGCGGAACCCAGACCGCCTCCGTCACCTCAACACCGTCCGCAGAGACGTCGTCGGCTTCGACCTCCGTCACGAAGAAGCGCGTGTCGAACCGGTGCGGGGCAGCACTGGGGCCCACCCAGTTGGACAGGTAGGTCAGCCTTCCACCTTCGAGGCTGACCCCCCCAGCCGCGAGCGCCTCATAGAGAGCGAGTCCCCGCAAGCCTCTCATTTCCAGGCCGGGAGTCGTTTCGGCGGCTATCAGTAGCCCTGCCTCCTCGAAGGTCTCCCGAAGCGCTGCTGCCACCCAGGGCAGCATCTCAGAGGACGCCACTCCCCTGACGACCTCTCGGGCCAGCGGACTCCTGTCGGAGGCGTCAACGGTTCCACCTGGGAAGACGTAGCCCCCTCCCACGAACGAAGCCGTCTCCGCCCTCCTCACCATCAACACCTCGATCCCCTCCTGCGAGGTTCTGAGGGCACAGAGCGTCGACGCCTGTCTGATCACTGGTCATCCAGGAGTTCGATGGAGGCCGAGCGTTAGCGCCGATCTGCTCCTCGCATAGCTCGCTGCAGCCGCGACCTGCCGCGGAGAGGCCAATGGCCAGGCGAGAAACGGCATGAGGTGAGGATACCGACGTGCCGTTAACCTTTCAGAATGTCGAGCTCCCGCCCCCCGAGCGTCGACTCCGTCATCCGAGCCCTCGTCGAAGAGGGCGCCCCCCGCGGGCTGGCCGCCTACATAGCGAGGTCGACAGTTGAAGGGGCCCGCCCGAGGCTCCTCGCAGGCGAGCAGATCGACGTCACGTCCGAGGCCCGCGCCGCCCTCGAGGCATTGATCGAGACCCGCCACACCGAACTGGTCAATGCCACAGGCGTGCTGCTCCACACCAACCTCGGCCGTGCGCCTCTGCATCCTGCAGCAGCAGAGCGAGCGGCACAGGCGGCCACCACATACACGAATCTGGAGTTCGACCTGAGGCTCGGCACCAGGGGCAAGCGTGCTCACTACGTGAGCGAGCTCCTGATCGGGCTCACCGGAGCAGGAGGAGGGCTCGTCGTCAACAACAACGCAGGCGGGCTCTTCCTGGTTCTCGCTGCGCTGGCCAGAGACCGCCCTGTCCCCGTCTCGCGAGGGGAGCTGATCGAGATAGGCGGCTCGTACCGCCTCCCTGACCTCATGGCAGCCTCAGGAGCCCACCTGCGAGAGGTAGGGACGACGAACCGCACCAGGATCACCGACTACGAGCAGGCCATCTCACCGGAGACGGCCGCCCTGTTGAAGGTCCACCCATCCAACTACCGGATCGTCGGCTTCGCAGAGGAAGTGCCTGTGGCGTCGCTTGCCCCCCTCGCCAAGGATCACTTGATCCCACTGATCTTCGACGTCGGCTCAGGGCTCCTCGACGAGGACGTCCCATGGCTGTCCGGCCCTCCCCCTCCGTGGCTGGAAGGAGAGCCAGGAGTCAGGCAGTCGTTGACCAGAGGTGCCTCGCTGGTGCTCTTCTCAGGCGACAAGCTCCTGGGAGGTCCGCAGGCAGGCATCATCGTCGGGGAGACAGAGCTCATCCAGGAGCTGGCCCGTCATCCGATATCCCGAGCCCTGCGGCCTGACGGACCGACCCTCTCCGCGCTGGAGAGCACGCTCGAGATGTACTCGGACGGGAGAGGTGGCGAAATTCCGTTCTGGAAGATGGCAACCACTTCCCCGGACGTGGTGGCAGACCGAGCACGAACGATCATCGCCGAGATCGACGCGACACTCGTGGAAGGCGAGTCGGTCCTCGGTGCCGGCTCGGTTCCAGGCAAGGGCATACCAACGCCCGTGATCGCAGTCAGACCTGCCGACCCGGAAGCGGCCTGGCAACAGCTCCTCCGAGCGGGCATCGTGCCGCGCAGGGAGGCGGGGCAGATCATGCTCGATCTGCGAGCGGTGGCACCCGAGGCGGACCCGCGAATCCGGGAGGCGCTGGTTTCTCTATGCCGGTCATAGGCACTGCGGGTCACGTCGACCACGGCAAGTCGACACTCGTCCTCGCCATGACCGGCCGAGATCCCGACCGGTGGGAAGAAGAGAAGCGGCGGGGGCTCACGATCGACCTCGGATTCGCTTGGACCACCCTCTCGGGCGTAGAGGTCTCCTTCGTCGACGTCCCAGGGCATGAGCGGTTCATCAAGAACATGCTCGCAGGCACCGAAGGCCTCGACCTGGGGCTGCTGGTCGTCGCGGCGGACGAAGGATGGATGCCGCAGACGGAGGAGCACCTTTCGGTTCTCGACCTCCTCGGTGTCGACAGGTGCGTGGTAGCGGTGACCAAGACCGACCGCGTCGACGAGGAGGTCTTGGGTCTCGTCATGCTCGACATCGAGGAGCGCCTCGAAGGGACAAGCCTCGAGGGTTCGCCTCTCGTCCCCACGGCTGCACCTCTCGGAGAGGGACTCGATGACTTGCGAGCCGCACTCGGATTCGCGATCGGCGAGCTACCAGCAGCTGAGATCTCAGCTCCGAGATTGTGGATCGACCGCTCCTTCACGATCGCGGGAGCAGGCACCGTCGTGACAGGAACCCTGGTCGGAGGGGCTCTCCAGACAGGCCAGGAGGTCGAGATCCTCCCAGCAGGGAGGCGGGCGAGGATCAGATCCCTTCAGAGCCACGAGCGGGAGCGCGAGCTCGTCTCGGGAAGCGCTCGGGTGGCGGTGAGCTTGGCCGGAATCGAGAAGGCCGAGGTCGGGAGAGGAATGCTGCTCACCCCACCGGGCCACCTGCTTCTGAACGACAGGTTCACAGCTGCGCTGCGAACGGTGCGTACTCTGGCAGAGCCCATCGGAGAGCGCGGCGCCTACCACGTTCACATGGGCACTGGAGCGTGGCCCGCACGCCTACGGCTCCTGGAAGGAGAGGACGTCGCGGAGGCCGGGCACGCCCTGATCGAGGTGGCCGGAGACATCCCTCTCCAGGTGGGCGACCGGTTCGTGCTGCGTGAGGTCGGCAGGAGAGCCGTCGTCGCCGGTGGCAGTGTGCTCGACCCTTCCCCTCCACGACGCATGCATGCGACCAGGGCATCCCTCAGGGTGCTCGACGGGATCCTCGAAGCGTCGCCAGACGGCAAGGCGACGGCGCTGCTCGACGTTCGCAGGATCGCCTCCATGTCCACACTCGCTGCCCACACGGGAGGAGGGCAGCCGGACGCTGCTCTCGT
Organism: uncultured Acidimicrobiia bacterium; assembly: GCA_964553055.1. GTDB lineage: Bacteria > Actinomycetota > Acidimicrobiia > Spongiisociales > CAZKJJ01 > CAZKJJ01. The sequence continues at coordinate 8,185 of CAZKJJ010000005.1, read as the reverse complement.
CGCCTCAGGGACGGCACTTTCCGCCGAAGGCTTCCGGAGCCTCGAGACCGCCGCCATACAGCGGGTGGAGGCGTTTCACAGGGACAATCCACTCCATTCCGGCATACCCAAGGCGAGCCTCGCGAGCGCGCTTTCCCTCAGCCTGCCGGTGGTCGAAGCGCTGGTCGATGCCTCTCCAGAGCTGGAGACCAGGGGCACGGCCGTCGCCGCGGTCGACTTCGAAGGCGGGCTGACAGAGGACCAGGAGAAGACATGGGAAGAGCTGTCGGCCATGTTCTTGGAGAAGGGCCTGGCGCCTCCCAGGACTGCAGAGCTCTCCGTCAACTCAGACCTGCTGCACCTTCTCATTCGCGAGGGGAGACTCGTACGGGTCTCAGCAGACCTCGTGTACCTCCCCGAGCAGCTCGACCGCGTCCGATCGGAAGTGGCTCAGATGGCTCAGCCGTTCACGGTTGCGGATTTCCGAGACTTGTTCGGCATCACCCGAAAGTACGCGGTCCCGCTCCTCGAATGGCTCGATTCCCAGGGCGTGACGCAGAGGCGAGGCGACGTGCGATCTGTCAGGCGTACCTGACGGCAGCCTCCCTGCGTTCCACCTCGGTGAGACCGCCCCATATGCCGTAGGGCTCCTTGATCGTCATGGCGTACTCGAGGCAGGGACCCTGTGAAGGGCACACCTCGCAAATGGCCTTGGCTCGCGCCTCGCGCCGCTCGCGGTCCTCTTTGCGTTCGAAGGTGCTCGGTGGAAAGAAGAGGTGGGAGTGGTTTCCTCGACATAGTGCGCGCAGCTGCCAGGCCTCGTGCGACGCCGCAGCCACCCGCGTTCCTCCTCACCCGCAGAGTGTCAACGAAACTAGACCCGCGTCCGCTCAAGCGCCAGGAGAATCTTTGATCAGCCACCAGATTTGTTTTCGCGGTCGACCAACAAGTGGATCCCGTCGACGCCTGTGACCAGCAAAGCGTCTCCCTCATGCAGGTTCGCCTCCCTGTGGGATGCTGCTCGCCATCGGCTTCCCTCGACCTCTGCAATGCCGGCGCCGTCCGTGAAGTCGTTCGAAGCTCTTCCTCTCCTTCCAACCAGATGCGATCGGCCGATGGTGGGGGTCGACAGGCGCGCCTTGCTCACAGCCGGAAGGGCGATGACGAAGAAGAAGACGGCCGTGGCTGTGGAGAGGAGCGCCACCCACCAGGTCGGACCGAATTGGGGCGAGGCGTCCGTTAGGCCGATGCCGCCGACGAACAGGGCCAGGGCTCCTACAAGGGTCGGAAGGCCGGCTCGTCTGGACCGCTGGAATTGGACCGCCAGAATGAGAAGGCCGGCAGTCGTGGCGGCGAGACCCCACCAGTGCATAGGCATGTTGACCATCCCGTAGGCAGCGAGAAGGAGGGAGAGGGCGGCAGCCCCCGCGGCGACACCAGGCCCGAGGGCGTAGAACTCGAACGCGGCCACCGCCAAGCCGAGCACGAGGAGGAAGAAGGCGGCATCCGGGCTGAGGGCTGTCCTCACGACCCGTACACCGAGGCCTGGCTCGACGAAATGCGCTTCGACGGGGTGGATGATGCTCTCCCCTTCCTGTCCCTCGGCTTCCACCAACGTCTGCAGTGCTACCGGCTCACCGCGTACAGATACCTCGAGCCCATCGAGGCCTGCGACCAGCTGGGGAAGGGCCGGCTCGACCACATCGATGAAGCCAGGCCTGGTCTCGTGCACTGCGATCGCCTCCTGTTGGAGATCCTGCGGGCCCAGGACCGCGGTTCTGTCCTCGGCACCTGCCACTGTCGGCGACAGGTATCCGACCAGGGCTCCGGGAGCGGCAGCTCCAATCGGGGCAGCCGCCACCATCTGACCTGCCGCACCGTACGCCTCGGCGGGCTCGGGGCCGACCCACACCACGACGGGAAGAGGCGGGTCGGTGAGGAACTCCAGAAGCTCGTACACCTCAGCCGTGGTGGCGCCCGGCGAGTCGAGCTCGAGCACCACCACCTGTGTTCCCGCCATCGCCTCCTCCGTGATCGCCTCCTTCATGAAGTCGACCAGCGTCTTGTCCAGCAGCCAGCGCACCTCGATGATGGCCACCGGAGCAGGAGCGGCCGCCTCCGCAGACACCATGAGGGGGATGAAGAGGGCGAGAAGCACCAGGAGGGCCGGCACGCAGGCGATGTTAGGAGCGACCCCAGGGCCTCGAGGCAGGGGCGCGGCGGCCGGTGACTACAGTCGGCTCATGCGGAAGCTGCTCCTGGTGGCGGATGCTTCCTGGGTGCGCAACCTCGTTCATGCTGCGGTGCCCTCGGACATCGAAGTCCTCGAGCTGGACGATCCCCACGCCGCCGTCGACCGGTTCCGGGAGTCCATGCCGGACGTCGTCGTCGTCGACCTGCAGATCGGAACGATGGGCGGGATGGCCGTCACTCGATCTCTGAAGAGCACAGCAGCAGTCGAAGGCTGGAAGGAGGTTCCGATCGTCATGCTGCTCGACCGGTCAGCGGATGCCTTCCTCGCCAAGAGGGCAGGAGCCGATCGGTGGCTCACCAAGCCGGTCGTCCCCGCTGATCTCAGGGCTGCCCTGGGCATCGAGATCACGGCCCCTTCGAAGGTCAAACCATCGCCATGAGCTGCCGATGAGCGACGTCCAAGTCGGGCTCCTCGTGATCCTGGCCATCTGCATACTGGCGTCCGGCTTCTTCTCGGGGTCTGAGACCGCTCTCGTGGCCGTCCCGAGAGAACGCGTGCATCGGCTCGGAGAGCGCGAAGGGCGTGGAAGGAGGCTGGCGCTCCTCACATCCGATCCTGAGCGGATGCTCGGAACGCTGCTCCTCGCCAACAACTTCGTGAACATCCTGGCTGCCGCGGCGGCCACAACCCTGGCGATCGAGCTCATGGGAGAGTCGTGGGGACCATGGGTCGCGACCATCTCCATCACGTCGGTGATCCTCGTCGTGGGCGAGATAACTCCCAAAACGCTGGCGGCTCGCAACCCCGAGGCCTTCGCGATGGTGGTGGCAACTCCCATCTTCTGGCTGAGCAGGGTCCTGCATCCGATCGCTCAGATCTTCATCTTCATCTCACGACGCCTCCTCAGGTTGCTCGGAGCGACCGAGAAGGGAGCCCCTGTGATCACCGAGGAGGACGTGACCGCATTGGCCGCCCTCGGCGAGATCACAGGCGAGATCCACACAGAGGAGCTCGAGATCATCGAGTCCCTCTTCGAGCTGGCAGACAGACCCGTGAGAGATGTCATGACCCCGCATGTGCACGTCGTCTCACTCGAGACGCCTCTGGACGAGGAATCGATCAGGCGGGCCGTTGCTGCGACAGGCCACTCCCGGTTCCCCGTGCGCGAGCGCGGCAGCAGTCTCGATGAGATCAGAGGCGTGCTCTACATCAAGGACCTGCTGAGGGCGCGAGCAGCGCTCGACCCTGCGGGTATCAGGGCGCTCCTACGCGAGCCCGTGTTCGTACCCGAGAGCACGCCGATACTCAAGCTCCTCCAGGAGATGCGCACCAAGCGATTCGCGTTCGCGATGGTCGTCGATGAGCACGGGGGCGTCGAGGGAATCGTGACCATCAAGGACCTGATGTCGGAGTTGGTGGGAGACATACAGGACGAGTACGACCCAGGAATCCCGACCTTCACGCCTGCGGGGAACGGCACGTGGATCGCAGACGGAAGACTCCCTGTCGATGAGCTCTCGGAGGCCATCGGAGTCCCGCTGCCAGAGGGCCCGTACTCGACGGTAGGAGGCCTGGTACTGGCATTGGCAGGCGAGATCCCAAGCGAGGGGCAGCGGATCGATCTCGACGGCCTTTCGATCCTCGTGCTTCGCATGGACGGGCGCCGCATCGACAGGGTCCGCGTTGAGGAGCCAGGACGGAGCGTCCCTGGCCCTGGGTAGTATCCGTGTCTACGGGACGTGGCGCAGCTTGGTAGCGCGCATCGTTCGGGACGATGAGGTCGCCGGTTCAAATCCGGCCGTCCCGACCAACAGCCCGCCATCAGAGCGGGTTGTTCCTCATTTCAGAAAAGAGTGCCGTTTTCGAGGCATCGACCCGCCGAGGGTGGGAACATCCTCAACCAGCTACTCGGGAGGATGCATGACGTTCGACGACTCATCGAGCGGTTCGCAGGAACCCTCAGGCTCGGGGGGCGCCCTGGGCAAGATGACCACCTCCGAGCTGCTCGTAGGGGCTGGCGCGCTGCTCATCATCATCGTCCCCTACCTCATCGCAGGCGTCTTCTTGGACGAGTGGGCTCCTGGCTCCCTCACGTGGGGGACTGCGATGCTCGCCCTGGCCGCCATCCTGGCGAGACGGTTCACTGGTTGGCGCATCCCCGTCGACTACTCGTGGGTCGTGATCTTCCTCGGATACGCGGCGGGTGTGCTCGGCATACGCGAGCTGATAGCAGACATCGAAGAAAGCTTCATCGACGGTTCCAACGTGATCTTCGCCTTGTCGGTCTACATCGGTACGGCGCTGATGGCCTTCGGAGCGTTCCAAGCCTCGAGAGGGGACAAGGGGCTGCTCTGACGCACTGACCGGTCAGAGCGCACTGGCGATCTTCTCCGCGATCTGAACGGCGTTGAGCGCCGCCCCCTTACGGAGGTTGTCGCCGACCAACCAGAGGTTGAGCCCCCCCTGTGGGCCAAGGGCTGGCCTTATCCGTGACACGAGAACCTCGTCGCGTCCCGCCGAGTCGAGCGGAGTCGGGACGGTCTCGTCCCAGTACTCGACGCCTGGCGCCTCCTGGATCAGCTTGACCGCCTCCTCGGACTCCAGAGGACGCACGAACCTGAGGTGGGCCGACATCGCGTGACCGACCATCGTCGGCACGCGCACACATGTCGGCTCCACGTGGAGCTGGGGTTGCGACAGTATCTTCCTGCTCTCCTCGACCAGCTTCCACTCTTCGTCCGTGTACCCGTCTGCACCCAGAGTCCCTGCAAGCGGAACGACGTTGAAGCCAATCGGTCTGGCATAGGTGTCATCGCCAGGATCCGACCACCCGCCTACGACCAGGGCCTCTCGGTCTCGGCCGAGCCCGTCCGTCTGACGGCTCAGCGCATCGATCCCCTTCTGGCCCGAGCCCGAAACGGACTGGTACGTCGAGACCACGATCGAACGAAGGCGTGCCGCCTCGTGGAGCGGAGCGACAGCCATCATCAGAGCCATCGTCGTGCAGTTGGGGTTGGCGATGATGCCTGAGTGCTCCCCTAGCGCATCTTCGTTGACGTCCACCACCACGAGAGGCACTCCCTCGCTCATGCGGAACGCAGAGGAGTTGTCGACCACAACGGCCCCTGCCTCGACGAGCTTCGGCGCGTAGACGCTCGACCGATCGGCGCCAGCAGAGAACAGGGCGATGTCGACGCCTGCAGGGTCCGAAAAGGCCAGGTCCTCGACCCGCACGACGCCCCAGCGCGTTGACACCATCAATCCTGCCGACCGCGGCGAGGCGAGCAACCGGAGTCTGCCCACAGGGAAGCCCCTTTCCTCGATGATGGAGAGCATCGTCCTGCCGACGGCGCCCGTCGCGCCCACGATGGCCACGGTCAGATCACGCACTGCTCGTCCCCAGACCAAGTGCATCGTGAACGGCATGCACGGACTGACGCAGGAAGGGGCGCTCGACGACGAACGTCAGCCTGCCCTTCGTCTCTGCTGAGTCCATCACCATGATCGAAGCTTCGGCGAGGGCATCCGAGGCAGCAGCCGCAATACGGCCTTGGCGTGGTACGCCCTCTCCAACGACGCTGACCTTGCCGAGCCCTGGCTTGATGTCGATCATGACGTCTGGGGACGAGTCCTCGACGGCCTCCAGAGCCTGCTTCGCTCGTGACTCGGCGGCACAGAAGCGCAACTCGCCTCCCCTTTCGGGAGCCGAGATGACCACGTCCGGTGTGATTCCTGCGCCGCGCAGCGCTTCCATCACTTCTTCGAACGACTGCGAAAGCTCCGTGAGGGTCACGCGCGCCACGTCTTCGTCGTGAGCGATGCCGCACACCTCCTCACCCGAAGGAGCGTCGCTCACCCACGTCCCCCCGTTCTCGTGGTAGGAGGATCTGATGTGGATGGGGATGCCCGCCCGACTCGCCGTCTGCACGGCCCTCCCCATCAGCACCTGCGATCCGCCTGCGGAGAGCCCCTCCATCTCGCGGTACGACACCATGGGCCTGAGTCGAGCTTCGGGAACCATGGCTGGGTCTGCCGTGAAGACGCCGTCTACGTCCTTGTAGATCTCACACACCTCAGCACCGTGTGCGGCGGCCAACGCCACAGCCGTCACATCGGAGCCACCCCTCCCCAGCGTCGTGACGTCCTTCGAGGTGGGATCGACCCCCTGGAACCCCGCCACGATGACCACCTTGCCTCCTTCGAGGCCCTCCCTCACCCTGGTGCTCCTGACCTCGGTGATCTCGGCCGAGCCGTGCTTCCCCATCGTGAGTATGCCTGCTTGAGACCCGGTGAGGCTCACCGCCTCGACCTGTTCCTCGTCGAGAGCCATCGCCAGCAGTGCCATGGAGATTCGCTCGCCTGCGGTGAGCAACATATCCATCTCACGCGCAGGCGGCTCGGGGCTCACCTGGCTGGCCAGCTCGGAAAGCTCATCTGTCATGGATCCCATTGCTGAGACCACCGCCACGATCTCGTGCCCTGCTCGATGGGCAGTGGCGATGCGAGCGGCAACCTTCTTGATGTGGTCAGCAGAGGCAACAGACGTACCGCCGAACTTCTGAACGATCAGCGACATCGCACGAGATGCTACCGGCAGGGGCCTTTCCTTCCTGCTCGGTCGGCTACCCATGCCCTCCCCCTATAGTGCGCGTTCGTGCCTTCCGAGAAGCGGGAGCGACAACGAGCAGGTAGGCAGAAGCGTCAAGCCAAGGAACGTCGCCGCCAACAGCTCAGCACGATGCGGCGCCGGCTCGCGACCATCCTCACCATCGCGGTCATCTCCGTCGCAGTGGTGCTGCTGTTGCAAGCCCTCAGCAGCGAGCCGGACCCCACTGAGGAAGCGGCCGAGCAGCCTGTAGCGTGCGAGGGCACCAGGCAGAGTCCTCCGGGGGGCATGACCTTCGAGGCACCGGCCGACATGGAGATAGCGGAGGACGCCACCGTGACGGCCACCCTCGTGACCTCGTGCGGAACGATCACCGTGCAACTGGACCAGGTGAACGCTCCCACCACGGTGAACTCCTTCGCTTTTCTGGCGGACGAGGGCTTCTACAACGGCACGCTCTTTCACAGGATCATCGAGGACTTCATGGTCCAGGGGGGCGATCCAGCGGGCACAGGCAGTGGTGGCCCCGGATACACGATCGCAGACGAGTATCCGGAGCCCGACTTCGAGTTCTCGGAGGGCGTCATGGCCATGGCCAACGCGGGGAGGCCGAACAGCACGGGCAGTCAGTTCTTCATCGTGGCCGGTCCCGACGCTGCCCACCTCGAGACCTTCAACGTCCTCGGCAGAGTGACGGGTGGCATGGACGTCGTGGACCGCATAGCAGCTGTGGAGGTCGTGCCGAACGCGGAAGGCGAGCTCAGCAAGCCACGGGAGACCGTGTACCTCGAGCGTGTGGAGATCGAGATCGCGCCCTGAGCGGGAAGTGGTTCGAGCGTTACGCTGCGCCGCACATGTCCGTCGATCTTCATACCCACAGCTCGTACTCGGACGGATCCGACACGCCTGCTGATCTGGTGGCGAAGGCCGCAGGGATCGGCCTGAGCGCGCTGGCCCTCACCGACCACGACACCTTGCAGGGTCTCGCCGAGGCGCGGCAGGCTGCGCACGAGCACGGCATCACCCTCGTCGAAGGCACCGAGATCTCCTGTGAGTGGCCAGGCGGAACCATGCACGTCGTGATGCTGTTCCTGCCCGATGGCGCAGGACCTCTCCAGGACCAGCTGAAGAGGCTCCGCGACGGGAGAGAGACCCGCAACGCCGCCATCGTCGCCAAGCTCCAGGACCTCGGCGTCGACATCACGCTCGACGATGTGATGGAGGAAGCCGGTGAGGGCTCGGTCGGCAGACCGCACTTCGCGGCAGTGATGGTGCGGAAGGGAGCAGTTTCGGACATCAAGGAGGCATTCGACGAGTACCTCGCCGCAGGAGCTCCTGCCTACGTCGCGAGGGTTCGGCTCGAGCCGTTCCAGGCCATCCGGCTAGGGAGGGAGAGCGGGGCAGTG
>CAZKJJ010000004.1:12813-20710 GCA_964553055.1 uncultured Acidimicrobiia bacterium | reverse complement strand
ATCAGCGAGCCCTGCTGCCACGACAGTGTCGACCTGCTCGAACGTCGTGATGTCGCCACCGACCATCGTGATCGCGCCCGCCTCGTTGCGGATCTGATCTGCGAGGTCAACGAGATGCTGCCGCCTGTACTCCGGTGAGGCGAGGAACACTGTCTGGCCGCCGGCTACCTCGACGAAGTCCGCCCCCCGAGACGTGAAGGCCCGAGCGATCGCCACCGCGTCCTCGGGAGAGGTCCCATGAGGTGACCAGTCTGTCGCTGTGAAGCGAACGCCGAGCGGACCGAGCCACGTCTCCCTCACTGCCTCCAGGACCTCGAGCGGATACCGGAGCCTGGCGTGGAGGTCGCCCCCGTAGGCGTCGTCGCGGTGGTTGGTCAACGGGGACAAGAAGCTGCCCAAGAGATAACCGGTGCCAGCGTCCAGAAGCAGCACGTCGAAGCCTGTCTCCCCTGCTCTGGCAGCAGCTGATTCGAAGCCCACCCTCGTCTCAGCCATCTGGTCCAATCCAAGCTGCTTGGGTACAGGACCTCTCGGCGTGTACGGCAAGGGCGATGCCGCCACGAGAGGCCAGCTATCTTCGAGAGGTCGGTCCGTACCCCGGCCACGAGACCGGGTGCTGCCCCTCGGACCTGCGTGGGCAAGCCTCAAGACCACGGCCGCTTCGCCCGCCGCGTACACGTCGTGGAGTATGGCCTCCCATGCCGCCACCTGCCGATCCTCGTACAGGCCCGGCGAGCCCCCCGTGACTCTTCCCTCTGGGGAGACGGCGACGGTCTCGGTGATGACCAGACCGGCGCCCGTGGCCGCCGCCAGTCTCAGCGCGGAGCCGGATCCGGGCATGCCTCCTGTGGCGGCATCCGTGGGCGCAGGACGCAGCACGACGCGGTTGGGGACGACCAGGTCCCTGATCTGCAGCGGTGCGAGCCTCGGCGGAGCGCTCACGGACCATGCCGACTCCTGGTTACGCTCTCCGAATCCCCGATCGGTCGCTGCCACGATCACAGGGTCGCGAGCCTCGAGGCTCCTGTGGGTGATCCGCCCGCTCCTCGTCAGCAGGTTGAACGCGAACTGCTCCCGCGGCAGGCGGAGGTAACGGGCGGCGTGCTCGAAGAACGACGCACTCCGTAGCGCTGCCTCCTGGAATCGCCGAACGGGGCCTTGACGCTGCAGCTCATAGGCGGCGAACGAAGCTTCGAGATCACCAGGGTGCTCCTGGAGTGCCTTGACCAGCGCGATCGAGTCCTCGACCGCCAACTTGGTCCCGCTCCCTATGGAGAAGTGCGCCGTGTGAGCAGCGTCCCCCAGAAGGACGATGTTGTCGTGGTGCCAGCTCTCACAGGAGACCGTCATGAACTGTGTCCACAGCGAGCGGTTCGACTCGAGGACGTGATGGCCGAGGTGGGAGCGGAACAGATCCTGACAGAAGGCGAGGCTCTCCTGTTCGGAGAGGCTCCCGAGACCCGCGGCCTCGAAGACGTCTTCGGTGGTCTCGACGATGAACGTGCTCATGTCTGCGCTGAACGGGTACGCGTGGACCTGGAAGAGTCCGAAGTCCGTCTCCGCGAAGATGAACGTGAAGGCGTCGAAGACCACGTCGGTGCCGAGCCACACGTACCGGGTCGGATGGACTCGCCGGGTGGGCCTGAACGCAGACTCGTACCTCCCTCTCACGAAGGAGTTGACGCCGTCTGCGACCACGATCAGGTCATGGTCGGGCAGTCGTTCGATCTCCCTGTTGAAGACCAGCGAGACACCCACCTCGCTGCACCGCTGCTGCAGGACCTGGAGCAGCCCCCTGCGCGAGATGGCAGAGAAGGGCTGACCGACCGACGTGATGACGTCGCCACCCAGACGGATGTCGATCGCGTCCCACCTGACCAGCCTCTCCTCGAGGAGCGCGAAGGTCCGCTGGTCTGCGTTGCGTAGCTCGACCAGCGTGTCAGGTGAGAACACGACACCCCACCCGAAGGTGGCGTCTGGTGCATTGCGCTCGTAGACCTCCAGGTCGACGTCCGCACTCGTTTGCTTCATGGCCAGGGCGAAGTAGAGGCCTGCAGGCCCTCCGCCCACCACGCCGATCCTCATGGGAGAACCTCTGCCAGCCTGTCCAGATCCAAGAGATCGCCTGTCGTCGGGAACAGGACGACCTCATCGCAGCCTGCGGCTTCGTAGGCCCTGACGAAGTCGCGGACCGCAGCTGGTGAGGACAGCATCTCTGCCGCAATGCGCTCCGCGAACCCACCCGTGAACGCGTAGTAGTCACGGAGGTACGAGCGCCCGACATCAGGGTCACCGAGCGCGAAGAACCCCTGCGCCCAGAGCTGGGGGCTCCCTGGTCGCTCCGCCTCCTCCCAGGCACTCCACGCCCGCTCAGCGGCGGCCGTGAAGGCGCGCGCCGGTCCTCCTCCGTGAACGTAGCCATCCGCCGACTGGGCCATCCTCAGCATGGATGCACCCGAGAGCCCCCCGACGAGGAGGTCAGGGCCTCCCTCACGGTACGTCCTGAACGCCGCGTCTCCTGACCAGAGCGCTCGCAGCTCGGCCAGCTGCTCGGAGAGAACACCGCCTCTGCCCGCCGTCGAGAGCCCCACCGCGTCGTAGTCCTCCGACCTCGCCCCGATCGTCATGCCAAGCGTGAGGCGGCCTTCGGAGATGAGATCGACACCTGCCGCCTGCTTGGCCAGTAACGGCGTCCTCCGAAGAGGACCGATCAGAGCCATGGTCACCAGCTGAATCGTGGAGGTGACGCCTGCTGCAGCAGCGAGAGCCGTCAATGGATCCACGCAAACATAGGCGACTCTGTCGACGACGCCCAGGCTGGTGAATCCAGCCTCCTCGGCCCGCCTCGACCACGGGAGGACGAGGTCACGATTCACGCCGGGTACCGTCGTGGGCAGACCGATCCCGACTCGCACCGAAGCCTCCCTTCTCCAGCATTGTGCGCCCGCGCGAGAGGTCTGGGCAGGGCCCGAAGTCCCACGCGCTATCCGCGCTCCCGGAGCTTGAAGCGCTGCACCTTCCCCGTCTCGGTTCGCGGCAACTCATCGACATACTCGATCTGCCGCGGGTACTTGAAGGGGGCGATCTCGGCCTTGACATGGGCTTGAAGCTCGTCCGTGAGCTCAGCGCCTCCCTCGTATCCGTCTCTGAGGACGATGTACGCCTTGATGACGGTTCCCCGTTGCTCATCGGGGACTCCGACAACGCCCGTCTCGAGCACTGCTCGGTGTGAGAGCAGCGCAGCCTCGACCTCGGGGGCGGCGACGTTGTATCCGGATGTGACGATCATGTCGTCGGTCCTGGCCTGGTACCAGAAGTAGCCGTCCTCGTCACGGATGTAGGCGTCGCCGGTGAGGTTCCATCCTTCCCGCACGTAGTCGCGCTGCCGCGCATCGGCCAGGTAGCGACAACCAGTCGGCCCGCGGACCGCCAGCTTGCCTACCGCCCCGTCTGCCACCTCCTTTCCTTCCTCGTCGACCACCTTGCCCTGGTAACCGGGGACCTCCTTGCCGGTGGCACCCGGCCGAATGTCGTCTCCCGAAGCCGAGATGAAGATGTGGAGCAGCTCCGTCGACCCGATCCCATCGATGATCTTCACCCCCGTCACGTCGTGGAACGTGTGCCAGGTTGGGGCGGGCAGCGTCTCCCCTGCCGATACGGCTTTGCGCAAGGACGAGAGATCGAAGTCGCCAACCACATCGGCCATCGCCCTCCACGCAACGGGTGCCGTGAAGCAGACGGTCGCCTTGTGATCTTGGATGGCTCTGACGAGCGGCTCGAGCCCTGGCTCGTCCACGAGCACTGTCGATGCGCCGACGCGCATCGGGAACACGGCCAGCCCTCCCAGTCCGAACGTGAAGGCGAGCGGTGGGCTGCCCGTGAACACGTCATCACCGGAAGCCTCGAGCACGTATGGCGGGAAGCAATCAGCCATCGCCAGGATGTCCCTGTGGAAGTGCATCGTCGCCTTCGGCACTCCTGTCGTCCCCGACGTGAACGCAAGGATGCTCACATCCTCAGCGGCGGTGTCCACGTTCTCGAACCCCGCCGGCCTGGACGCGGCGAGGTCATGTAGATCTCCAGGGGACTCCCCGCCCCACGGCACGATCTCGAGATCAGAGGCGCTGACTCGATCGAGCTCATCCGTCATCGTGGCGTCGCACAGCGCCAGGGTCACTTCCGCCTTGTCGACGATCTTCTGCAGCTCACCCGTCCTCAGCAGGGGCATGGTGGCGACGGCCACCGCTCCGACCTTCTGGATCGCGAACCAGCACGCCACCATCCACGGCGTGTTGGCCGACCGAAGCAGAACGCGGTTGCCTGGGACGACATCGAGGTCCTGCACGAGCACGTTGGCGATCCGGTTCGAATGTCCCAGCAGATCGAGATAGCTCCACGATTCATCCCTGCCTGTGAACGCCATGCGCTCGCCCCACCCTTGCTCCACTGCCCTGTCGAGGAGCTCGGTGGCACAGTTGAGTCGCGAAGGGTACGCCAACTCTGGGAGCGTGAAGATCAGGTCGGGCCACTCGGAGCGGGGCGGCAGGTTGTCCCTCGTGAACGTGTCGACGTGGGCGGTCTCCATCGTCTGGGATTCCTCTCTCGGCTTGCTGCGATCCTACGGAAGACCAAGAGAGCGTGGACGGCCTAGGGCAGGATCCCTGCCTGCAGAGCCGCCAGCGCCAACCCCGATCTCGACGTCGTGCCAAGCCGGTCGTGCAGCCCTGCCAGGTGACGCTTGGCGGCTCGCCTACTCCATCCTCTCGCCCTCGCCAACTCGGCCGCGCCATGGATGGCGAGCTGCGCCAGTTCGGTGTCCTCGGATTCGATCGTCGAAGACTCCTCTGCTGCCGACAGGACGGCCTCCACCGCTTCCCTGTCCAGGCAGCCGCCATCGACGAAGTGGGAGAGCACCCTGGCGGCCTGACCGTGGCTCATGCTTGGGCGGTGCGGCCTCGGATCGGTGAGGGCTGCGTAGTCGTCTGCGGCAGCCAGGAGGCGGGAGGTCCTTCCGAGAGCCTCACCCGAGACGCCCCTGTGATAGCCGGACCCGTCGAGGCACTCGTGGTGTCCTGACGCCAGCTCGGCGACTCCCCTCAGCATCGTCGAAGCCTCGGCGGTCTCCTCCGTGTATCGCGGATGGAGGCGAACCTGCTCCATCTCATCGAAGGCGAGGGCTTCCGCCTTGTTCCAGATGCGGGACGTGATGCCGACCCTGCCGAGGTCGTGAACGAGACCTGCCCGCTCCAGATCCACGCATGCTGTCTCCCCGAGGGCAGCCGCTCGGCCCGCGGCAGCTGCCAGCGAAGAGACACGACGGGAGTGACCCACCAGATACGGCGACGTGAGATCCGCGAAGTCGGCGAGCATCTCGAGGCCTGCCCTCTCGTCGACGAGCAGGAGGTCGGGTGCCGGATCCGCCAGCAGGACCTCCTCTACCAGCTCACCAAGCGAGCCGGTGCCTTCGACCGCCTCGGATGGGGCCTGCTCAACCTTCATCTCGAGGATGCGCTCATCCACCCCAACGCGGGATGCGAGCAGCGCGGCCGCTTCCTGCTCTGCCGCGTCGTACGCAGCGTGCCTGCGTCCTCTGGTGAGCTCCGAGCCTGCCGCGGCGCGCTCCGTCGCGGTCGCGGTGCACCCGAGACCAGACAGCAGCGCTGCCTGATAGACGGCTACTCGGTCGCCTCCCTCGATGTCCCCGAGTGTCGACAGGCAGCGCCGAAGCGACGATCCGATTGGGCGCCCACAGGCCAGATCGATGGCAAGAGCTGCCGTCGTGAGCAGCTCGGAGAGCTGGTGTGGCACGTCGCCACGCTACCGTTGAGGGGCTTCGCGTCCGCTTGTTTGCCTTCAGTCAGGCAAGCGTCACCCTGACCGGGAGATGCTTGATCCCCCTGATGAAGTTGGACCGCAACCGCTCGACAGGACCCGCCAACTCGATCTCTGCGAGGCGAGGGAGCAGCTCCTCGAAGGTGACCTGGATCTCCATCCTGGCCAGCCACTCCCCGAGGCAGCGATGACGTCCGGCGCCGAACGCGAGATGGTCGTTGGGAGAGCGTGCAACGTCGAACACGAATGGATCGTCGAATCGGTCCTCGTCGAAGTTGGCCGAGATGTAGTACATCACGACTTTGTCGTTGGCCTCTATCGGAACGCCCCTGAGTGTTGTGGCGCGGGTAGCCGTCCTCCTGAAGTGCATGGTCACCGTGGCGTAGCGAAGCATCTCCTCGGTCGCCTTCGGGAGCAGAGAAGGATCATCCCTCAGACGCTCCATCTGCTGAGGATGCCTGATCAGGTTGAGGATGCCGTGGCTGATCGTGTGCCGGGTGGTCTCGTTTCCCGCCACGGCCAGCAACGTGAAGAAGTTCTTGAACTCGAGGTCGGTCAAGGGCTCACCATCCGGCTCTGCTCTGAGCAGAGCCGACGTGATGTCGTCCCTCGGGTCTCGCCTCCGCTCGAGCGCCAGTTGCTCGGCGTAGCGGAACATCTCGAGGGCGGCAGGGCTGCGGAACGGCAGGAGACGCCACTCGTCCGTGTCGACCTGGTCGATCACGAAGTCGGTGTACTCAGGGTCCGAGTGGGAGATCATCTCATCGCCCCACGTGACCATCTGGTCGGCGTCTCGGTCAGGGACTCCCAGCAGCGTGCAGAGGATGCGGATGGGCAGCTCTCTCGAGATCCCGTGCACGAAGTCGAAGGACCCCTGGGGCAGCACCCGCTCGAGGGTGTACCGGGTGAGCTCCCGGAATGCGCTCTCGTAGGTGGCCACGACCCGAGGCGTGAATCCACGCTGGACCAGCCTCCGCAGCCGCGTGTGCTCGGGGGGGTCGTACTCCATCATCGTTCTGCGGGCCTCGGTCTCCTCGTCGTCCATCTCCTCCAGCCTGATGCCTCGGGTGACTGTGAACCTGTCGTGGTCCCTGCTCACCTCCACGACATCGTCGTAGCGCGTGACTGCCCAGAACCCGCGGTTGGGCGGGCGCTCCTCGATCCACGCAACGGGCTGTTCTCTGCGCAGCCTTTCGAACGTCGGATGGGGGGCATCCGCCAGGTAGGTGTCGTGCGAGACGAGGTGTGCATACCCCGCTGAGCCTTCGCCGGTCACGAGGATCGATCGTAGAGGCCCTGGGGGGCGTCGTCCCACCACTTCGCACACGGATGGGCCTGCCGGGACCCGCCGGTATGGTTGGCCCATGGCAGACCTCATTCGGATCCTGCTCGACGGAGTACCCGTCTCAGTCAGCCGTGAAGACGAAGACCTCGTAGCCGAGGACGGCAGGAGAGTCCTCGAATCCGAAGCCGCCTACCTCCCTCCTGTCGAACCGACCAAGATCATCTGCTGTCACCTCAACTACGAGAGCAGGCTTCGAGAGTTCGGAGCTGCGCTCCCTGCTGCACCCACCTACTTCCTCAAGCCGACGACGGCGCTGAATGTCAACCGCGGGGCCGTCGTCCGTCCGAGCGGTTGCCGCTTCCTCAACTACGAGGGCGAGATCGTGATCGTCATCGGGAAGGCATGCAGGGGGATCTCGCAACGTGACGCAGCTGAGCACATCGCGGGATACACGATCGGAAACGACTTCGGGCTCCACGACTTCCGCGACACCGACGCAGGATCGATGCTCCGCGTCAAGGGCTCCGACACGCTGTGCCCCGTCGGGCCCGCGCTGGTCACGGGCTGGGACTTCAGGGGCAAGCGCATCCAAACGCTCGTCAACGGCGAGCTGCGCCAGGAGGGATCGACCACCGAGATGCTGTGGGACATGCACTACCTGGTGGCCGACCTCTCCAGGAACATGACGCTCCTTCCAGGAGATGTGATCTTCAGCGGCACGCCGGCCAACTCGCGTCCTTCGGAGCCCGGCGACGTCGTCACGGTGGTGGTCGAGGGCTT
>CAZKJJ010000004.1:0-12803 GCA_964553055.1 uncultured Acidimicrobiia bacterium | reverse complement strand
TTGGTTCCAGCGCTACGTGTGGGCAGTTGACTACACGGTGGTGGCCGAGGGCTTGGGAGCTCTCGTCAACCCGGTCGTCGAAGGTCCGCCTGTATCCCCTGACCTCGGGGCACAGCCCACGCACTCGGAGGAGGTCGTCTC
Source organism: uncultured Acidimicrobiia bacterium (assembly GCA_964553055.1). Lineage (GTDB taxonomy): Bacteria > Actinomycetota > Acidimicrobiia > Spongiisociales > CAZKJJ01 > CAZKJJ01. The sequence continues at coordinate 12,662 of CAZKJJ010000004.1, read as the reverse complement.
GACCGCATTGGGAGGCGACTGGGAGTTTCGAGGCATCCGACAGCCGCGAGCCTCTCGGTAACCTCCCCGGCATGGGCAAGCCCCGCATCGGCATCTCCGTCTGGAAGCGACCGCTCACGACCGCGCTCGGGCACCCAGAGCTCATGCATGCACTGTCAGACGACTACCTGCGGCCCATACTGGCGGCCGGCGGCAGGCCCGTGCTCGTACCGCCCCTACCACCGGAGGATGCAGGCGAGGTCTTGGACGATCTCGACGGCCTGATCGTCAGCGGAGGAGCCGACCTGGATCCGGGGTCGTATCGGCAGCCGAACTCGGGGCAGTCACTCGAGACAGATACCGAGATCGACAGATGGGAGCTGGCACTGGTGCTCGAGGCCAAGGCCAGGAGGGTGCCGATGCTCGGCGTCTGTCGTGGCATGCAGGTGCTCAACGTGGCGCTGGGCGGAACGCTGCACCAGGACATCACGGAGCCGGAGGGCCATCACCGCCCTGTCACCGGCTCGCCAGACGAGCTTCGGTCGGCCTCCCACCCGGTCCGCCTCTCCCCGACCAGCACGTTGGCTGCTCTGTACGAGGTGACGCAGCGCCAGGTCAACACGATTCACCACCAGGCGCCGGCCCTGGTAGGGGAAGGCCTCGAGGTCGTCGGCACAGCGCCAGACGGAGTCGTCGAGGCCATCGAGTACAGAGGCGACTGGTACGCCATCGGCGTCCAGTGGCACCCTGAACGCTGGGCATTCGAAGAGGAAGCTCCCCTCTTCGAGGACCTCATCTCCCAAGCGAAGCGCTACCGCTCCGGCACCATGCCGAAGTCAGACTCCGAAGCGCTCAGATCCTGACGTCGAGCGCTCCGTCCACCACGAGCACCTCGAAGATCGGAAGAGGCTCCTCAGCGGGACCGTCCAAGACCTGTCCTGTGGTGATGTCGAAGACAGAGAAGTGGCACAGGCAGGTCAGCTCCAAGCCGTGCAGCTCGGCGTCAGCCGACAGCGAGCATTGCTGGTGCGTGCAGTAGTCGTAGAAGGCGTGATACATGCCGTCGCCGTTGGCGACCGCCACCCGGACGCCTTCGACGTCGAACGCCTTGATCTCGCCTGGAGCCACCTCGTCCACATTGCCCACGACAGCCATTGCTCGGACACTACAGGCGGGACGTGGGGATCTCTTCCCGACCGAGCACCCCACTAACGTCTGGAGTCGGTAACCGCGAGGTATGACATGAGCCTGAAACCCGTCACCGAGCTGCCTACCTGGGACTTCGTGGATGGACCCGTCCTCGACGCCCAGTGCAAACAGGAGGTGGCCAGAGCCGTGTTCCGCGTCCTGAGCGCCGTTGGGGAGGACCCCTTCCGACAAGGCCTGATCAACACCCCAGAGCGGGTGGCCCGCGCCTACGACGAGCTCCTCGCCGGGTACACCGTCGACCCAGTGGCGCTGTTCAACGATGCCCTCTTCGATGTGGAGTACGACGAGATGGTCGTCGTCTCCGACATCGACTTCTACAGCCTCTGCGAGCACCACCTCCTTCCGATCATCGGCAAGGCTCACGTCGCCTATCTACCCGACACCAAGGTCGTCGGACTGTCCAAGATCCCGAGAGTGGTCGATGCCTTTGCGAGGCGGCTGCAGGTACAGGAGCGGATGACCAGGGAAGTCGCCGACTTGTTGAACCGCCTGATCCAGCCGCAAGGCGTAGGGGTCGTGGCAGAGGCCCTCCATATGTGCGTTGCCATGCGCGGCGCCAAGAAGGCGAACGCAGTGATGCGAACGAGCGCTCTCCTCGGCAGCTTCAAGACCAGCGAGAAGACCAGAGCTGAGTTCTTCAGGCACATCGGCCAACACCACGACCACTAGTGGATCTTCAGGGAGTCCCGGCGCTGGTCACAGGCGGAGCTCACAGGATCGGGCGCGCCATCACCGTGGCGCTCGGCGAAGCAGGATGCCGCGTCGCCATCCACTACGGCCGTTCCGAGGAGGCGGCTCGCGCGACTGCCGACGAGCTGGAGGCTCGCGGGGTCACCGTCTCGCTTCACCAAGGGGATCTCGCCGATCCTGCCGCGCCAGGGCAGCTCCTGGCGGAGGCGGCACAGCGGCTCGGCCCCCTCCGGGTCCTCGTCAACAGCGCAGGGATCTTCCCCGAGGACACCCTGGAGACGCTCTCCAGGCAGGATCTCGAGTCCTCGCTGGCCATCAATCTGAAGGCTCCTGTCTTTCTCACCCAGGCGTTCGCGGAGCTCCTGCCTTCCGATCTCGGGGGAGCAGTCGTGAACGTCTCCGACTGGCGGACCGCCAGGCCCTATACGGGCCACTTCTCCTACACGGTGTCCAAGGCCGCTCTCGACGGGTTCACGAGGGCGGCGGCCGTGGCCCTCGCTCCGAGGATCAGAGTGAACGGGCTCGCCCTCGGGGCCATCCTGCCCCCAGCCGGAAAGGACCAGACCTATCTGCGCGACCTGGCACGACGCATCCCGCTGCGGGGCCCCGGATCCCCTGAGAGCGTCGGCGCCGCGGTGCGTGCCGTCCTCGAGAACGACTTCATCACGGGCCAGGTCATAGGTTTGACGGGCGGCGCGGAGCTCGTCTAGATGGACAGAGATGTCGTAGAGATCAAGGACCTGCTCGTCAGGGGGATCGTTGGGATCAATCCCGAGGAGAGAGCCAGGCCGCAGGAGATCCTCGTGAACGTGAAGATCTGGACGGACACACGAAGGGCCGCCGCCTCCGACAACATCGAAGACACGGTCAACTATCGGACGATCTCCAAGGCGATCATCGAGCATGTAGAGGGAGGCGAGCCGATGCTCGTCGAGCGCCTGGCCGAGGAGCTGGCAGGGATCTGCCTGCAGAGTGACGAATCGGTCGAGGAGGTCACGCTGACTGTCGAGAAGCCAGGTGCGCTCCGGTTCGCGCGATCGGTGGGTGTCACCATCCACAGGACACGGTCCCCTCAGTGAGGCACCGAGCCGTTGTCCTGCTCGGCAGCAACATCGATGCCCGCACCAACGTGGCTGCCGCGATCGAAGAGCTTCACAGGCATCCGAGCCTCAGGGTAGAGACCGTGAGCTCGCTCTACCGGACGGGCGCCGTCGGGCCGCCAGGCCAGCCGTGGTTCGTGAACGCTGCCATGGCCATCAGCACGGACCTGGGCCCTGGCGAGCTGCGCGAGCAGCTCAGGAGGCTCGAGCAGCGGCTGGGCCGTCTGAGAACCCACGACAGGTATGCGCCACGCCGCATCGACCTCGACATCGTTCTCTACGACGAGGTCGAGGCAGACTTCGACGGCTGGCAGCTGCCCGACCCAGGCCTCATGTCACCGCATGTCCTGGTCCCGATCGCCGAGGCAGCGCCGGACTGGGTTCCGCCCGGCCGCCAGGCCAGCCTGCATGAGCTCGCCGCCGACGTCGACCGATCGAGCGTGGCCAGGGTCTGAGTCAGGCCTGCAGGGCCCACGTTGTCAGGTCAGGTCGGAGACAGCAGCTCGGAAGGCCCACACGTGCCACGGCCTGCGATCGGGGAGGTGGCCTGCCCGTATCATCGCCTTCCGCATCGGTGCATTGAGTGTGTCGACGTCCGACAGGATGGCCGCGAAGCCCGCATCTCTCGCCGCGGCGGTTCCTGCGGTGAGCAGGTCGTTGACGTATCCCATGCCCCGAAAGGCGGGGACCACGCCGATGTGGGCGATCGTGGCGGTGTCCTGCTCGTCGAAGGCGGAGACCCCAACGTATCCGACCGGCTCCCCTGCTTCCAAGCCGAGCAGCCAACGTTCCCGGTCGTCAGGCCCTGCGTAGCCCATCATCACGGCGGCCCAGTTGGCGGCGCCTGCGAGCCGCCAGTAGTAGCGATCGTTCCGATCGAGGGTTCCTTGGCCGCACCGTGCCATGACGTCCTCATACATCTCGTCTCCGACCTCCGCCAGGGTGACGAAGCGAAGACGAGCAGGTGAGGGAGGAGCCACCTGGTCCTCCCGCATCCACAGATAGCCTGCCTTCTCCTGGAAGAGCTCCCACCCCATGCTCAGGAGGACCTCCACTCTGCGATCAGGCCTGTCGTGCAGCTCCTTTTGGATGCGGATCTCGAGGATTTGCGGAAATGCTGCCCCGACCTGTCTCAGCGACTCGGACAACAGCAGCCGCATGTCGTCCTCCGCCTCCTCCCAGCGCATCTGCCACCCGAACCCGAAGAGCTCCATCGGAGGGAGGTCACCCAAGTACTCGGGAGGGCACGTCTCGGTGACGCGGTAGCCGATCCTCCCGATCCGCTCGTCACGTCGCTCCAGAACGAAGCACCATTCGGGCCTGCTCTCGCCCGACTCCCATGAAGCGAGGACCTGGTCAACCATGTCCTCACCGAAGTCATCTGCTTCGGTCACAGAGCGGACGACCCCAGCCCTGCTCATCCCCGGACCGGCCTTCTGGCGGCCGAGGCCAGCCGATACCCTGCCCAGATCAGCACAGCTGCCAGGAGCAGGGCCAGGGCCAAGGCACCTCCTTCCCCTGCCACCGCGAGCAGTGTGCCGCCGGTGGATGCCGCCAGGACGCCTCCGACGATGAGGGCGTTGCCCCACACCACGTTCCTGTCCGCTTTCCAGAAGCGGAAGATGCTCACGATCCCCAGCACCACGAGCACCGTGGCGCCAACCCCTCCTCCGATCGCTGCCAGGACCGCAGGAATGCCCACCTCGAAGCTCTGGGCGGCCTTGGGAATGCCCTCTGACAGCGCGGACACGCCTGCCCCGACGACGATGAGCCCTGCCACGACCGAGAACACCAGCAGCACGGCCTGGAAGACCCTTCCGGCTCGGGGGCCGATCACCAGGTAGACCGATCCCAGTGCCAGGTAGAGGATGTTGAGGACAGCCCCGAACAGGAAGAACACCTTGTAGAGCGCCTCCGACCAGCCGAAGGCGAGGGCCAAGGCCAGCGCCAGCGTCGCCACGGCGAACATGGCCATGCCGACGGCATATGCAACCAGGTGCGGACGCGGGCGCCTCAGGGCGTCCCTCACCAGGTCGACTGCAAAGCCGGCGGAGCCGACTGCGGCCAGGGTTGCGATCGCCGTCTCCATCTTCCCGAGGCTAAAGAGCGGCCAGCCGACAGCGAGTCGAGAGCCGGGAAATCCTGCAGCGTCTCACCCGGCCATGAGTACCCTCCGGACCGATGGGCAAGCACATCCTGGTCGCTGTGGGTTGGCCATACGCCAGCGGTTCGAGGCACCTCGGACATCTTGCAGGTGCCTACATCCCCGCCGACATCTTCGCCCGCTATCACCGGTCCGCGGGCAACCACGTGCTCATGGTTTCAGGGAGTGACGTGCATGGAACTCCCATCACGGTCCGAGCAGACGAGGAGGGCGTCGAACCAGAGGTGATCGTCGATCGGTACCACCAGGAGTTCCTCGACCAGTGGGACTACCTGGGGATCTCGTGGGACCTGTACACGTCCACGGGAACCGAGAATCACAGGAACGTCACGTGGGACCTCTTCTCGAGGCTCATGGAGAAGGGGTTCATCGTCCCAGGCTCCAGCCGGCAGTTCTACGACCCAGAGGCGGAGAGATTCCTGCCTGACCGATACGTGGAGGGAACGTGTCCGCACTGCGGCTACGAGGCCGCACGAGGCGATCAGTGTGAGAACTGCGGCAGGACTCTCGACCCGGAGGACCTGGTGAGGCCCGTGAGTCGTCTGTCGCGAACCACACCGGTCATGCGGGACACGGAGCACTACTTCTTCCGGCTCTCGGCCTTCCAGGACGACCTGCTCGTCTGGCTCAAGGGGAGGATCGGATGGAGAAAGCACGTGCAGAACTGGGCAATCGGCTTCGTCGAGGAGGGTCTGCACGACAGAGCGATCACCCGTGATCTCGAATGGGGCATCCGGCTCCCGGTCGACGATCTCGGACCGAACAAGAGGATCTACGTCTGGTTCGAGGCGGTGATCGGCTACCTGTCAGCATCCAAGGAGTGGGCCCGCGCCCATGGGGACCCGGAAGCCTGGCGCCGGTGGTGGGAGAACCACGAAGCAGAGTCCTACTACTTCATCGGCAAGGACAACATCCCTTTCCACACCGTCGTCTGGCCAGCCATCCTGATGGGATACGGCGGGCTGAACCTCCCGACGGACGTGCCCGCCAACCAGTACGTCACGTTTTCCGGTCAGAAGGGCTCGGCAAGCCGCGGGGTAGGAAAACCGGTCGGCTGGTACACGGCCCGCTTCGAGCCAGATGCCATCCGGTATCCGCTCGCCGCGACGTTGCCGGAGCAGAACGACACAGATCTCACGGACTCCGAGATCGTCCGTCGGATCAACGAGGAGCTCGTTGCGACCTGGGGGAACCTCGTGAACCGTGTGCTCGCCCTCACGCACCAGAACTTCTCAGGACTGGTGCCCGCCCCTGGCGCACGACAGGAGGTCGACCACGCGCTGTTGGCATCGATCGACCGCATCTTGCTGCGTGAGGCAAGTCACATCGAGAAGGTCGAGCTGAGGGCAGGGCTGCGGGCCGCCATGGAAGGCGCCCAAGAAGTCAACGTCTACCTCAACCGCACTGAGCCTTGGAAGTCGGCCCACGACGATCCAGATCGGACTGCCACGATCCTCAACTCCTCTCTCGGGGCGGTGGCGGGACTGATCGTCGGGTTCCTTCCCTACCTCCCCCACTCGTCAGCGCACGCAGCTCGGATGTTTGGCCTCGATGACGTCGGCTCTTCGTGGTCGCGGCCCGAGGTCGTGCCTGGTCGCCCTCTGGGTGATCCTGAGCCGCTGTTCTCGAAGGTGGATATACCCGAGTCCTAGCACCTCTTCCCTTTCACCTGCAGGGGCCCTATCCTCACATGCATGGGGCGGAGAACTGCACTGAGGGTGGGCGGCATCGCGCTGGTTGTCGTCGGCGTGATCCTGATGCCCGTGCCCGTGCTCCCTGGGATCCCCGTAGTCGTGGCAGGCGCGGCGCTCATTCGCAAGGCACGCCGTCCCTCGACCACGGTGACGAACCTCCCTGAACCGTCGGCGAACCCTCAGTCGGAGGCCGCGTCCGCCTAGGGGCTAGCGTGGTCCCTCCATGCCAGGCTCCGTCATCGAGGTCCACGGCCTGAGCCACAACTACGGCTCGGTCGTCGCCCTCAGAGACGTCGAGCTCGCGATCCCTCCAGGAGTCACGGGCCTGGTCGGCGCCAATGGAGCAGGCAAGACCACCCTGATACGCCTGCTGCTCGGATTGTTGCATCCGAGCACAGGGCGGATCGGCGTGCTCGGGGCCGATGTGGCAGACGACCCGCTGGGCATCCGCGCCCGTGTCGGCTACATGCCCGAGGACGAGTGCCTGCCGAACGACCAGACCGCTGCGGACTTCGTCGCCTACGCGGCCGGTTTGGCAGGACTGCCGTCTCCTGATGCCAAACGGAGGTCTTCGGAGATCCTCTTCCTCGTCGGCCTGCACGAGGAGCGCTTCCGCTATCTAGGCGACTTCTCGGTGGGGATGCGACAGCGAGTCAAGCTGGCCCAAGCCGTCGTCCACGACCCCCTCTTGGTGCTGCTCGACGAGCCGGCCTCTGGTCTGGATCCTGAAGGTCGCGCCGAGATGCTGGAGCTGATCAGGCGACTCGGAGAGTTCGGCACGAACGTAGTGTTCTCGTCTCACATACTCTCCGACATCGAGGAGACCTGCGAGTGGGTGGTGATGCTCGACGGAGGTCGTCTCGTCCGCTCAGGGCCCTTGCAGGATCTCGGCACAGCAGGGGGGGTCCGCCTGCGTGTGATCGGCAGCCCCGACCGCGTCTTCCAGCTCCTGTCGGAACGGGGCGCCACCGTCGTCTCGGACGGTGATGAGCTCGAGGTCAGGGCAGCGAGCGAGGACGTGTATCGACTGATACGAGACGCGGTCGCAGAGGCAGGGTCGGGGATTCTGAGCATGGGCACCAGATCCGTGACGCTCGAGGACGTCTTCCTCTCCGATGTCTGACGCGGTCATCTCAGAGCGCGGCTACCGCCACTATGGAGGCCGCCGCCTCGGAAGGCGGGGGGCGATCCGGGCGATCGTGTGGGACGGCGTCAGGAGAACCCTGGGCCTGCGTCGCAAGGGAAGGCGGAAGGTCTTTCCGTGGGCGTTGATCGCCGTCACCCTCGGGGGTGCCTCGATCTTCCTGGCAATTCACTACGCGGCAAGCGTGGCTCTTGGCGGGGGAATCGACCTGGACCTTCCGCAGAACGGCGAGTTCTTCGACTTTCAGGCGTTGATCTGGCTGCTGTTCATTGCCCTGGCAGCACCGGAGCTGCTCATACCTGACCGCACGCAGGGCGTGCTCTCCGTGTACTTCTCACGCCCTCTGCGCGTCAGCGACTACCTGGCGGCGAAGGCCGCCGCCATCGCCTTCTTGGTGCTCGGCGCCTACCTGATACCACAGCTCACGCTGCATCTGGGTCTGGCTGCCCTGTCGGACAGCGGCTTCCTGGCCTACCTGTTCGAGAACCTGGACGTCTTGTGGAAGATAGGAGCGGTCGCCCTCGTCTACCTCAGCGTGCACGCCTCTGTGGCGATGGCCCTTGCTGCGGTCATTCCCCGCAGGGGGTTCGCGGCAGGTGCGTTCTTGGGGGGCCTGGTCATCCTCAACCAGGTCATCGACGTGGTCGCCAGGGCCGATTTCCCCGGCGCCCGTTACTTCGCCTTCCTGGCGGTGGAGCGCCACCCCAGGATCGTCCGGGATTGGGCCTTCGACATCACCACCGTCGACTACACACCACTGGCCGTGGGTTTCGAGCCATGGCATTCGCTCGTCGCTGCCGCGGCACTCGTCTTCATCAGCTGGGCGGTCGTGTGGTTCCGCTATTCCAAGCTCGCATGACAGATGCCTTTCGCGTGGAGCGCGCCACCGTCGAAGCCAACGACGTGAGCAAGTGGTTCGGCCAGAAGGTCGCGGTCTCGGAGGTGACGTTCTCGGTAGGGCCTGGGGTGACGGGTCTGCTGGGACCGAACGGGGCGGGGAAGACGACGCTCCTCAGGGTGCTGACCGGTCTGGCTGTGCCGTCCCAAGGCGACGTTCGCATCCTGGGTGTCGATCCTCGAAGGGATTCCGGCGTCTATCGATCGGTGGCCCTCGTGCTCGAGGACGAGGCTGTCTACGCCGACCTGACGCTTCACGAGTTCGTCAACCTCAACGCTCGGCTGAGCCGGGTCCACGAGCCTGAGCCTGCCGCAGAGGCAGCGATCGCGACCGTGGAGCTCGAAGCTGACGCCCACCGGAGACTGCGGGAGTTCTCGAGGGGCATGCGGCAGAGGGCCAAGGTGGCGGCGGCGCTCGTCCATCGACCCCAAGTCCTGTTCCTCGACGAGCCGCTGAACGGAACCGACCCGAGGCAGCGTGCCAGGCTCATCGATCTCTTCGTACGGCTCGGCTCCGAAGGTCACACCATCCTCGTCTCGTCCCATGTCCTGGCCGAGGTCGAGCGCATGGCCACTCGGGTCATCGCCATGGTCGACGGGCACCTCGTGGCGGCAGGCCACGTCCGAGCCCTCAGAGCGGCGATGTCAGACAAGCCTCGCGTCGTGCGAGTCGACGCGGACAGAGCCAGAGAGCTCGGAGCGGCCCTGATCGGGGAGGCACATGTCGTCGGTATGCATCTCGAGGGGTCTTCTCTTCAGATCGATACGACAGACGTGGCGGCGTTGGCGGTCTCGATACCCGCGGTGGCAAGGGAGCTCGACGTCGTCGTCAGCAGGGTCGAGCCCGAGGACGAGTCCCTCGAGAGCGTGTTCAGGTACCTGGTGAGATGAGGAGCTTCTGGACGATGTTCCTGCTGATCACCAGGCGCCTGGTCAGGCCACGACGGCTATTGGCCCTCGGCGTCGTGGCTGCGATACCCGCCCTCTTGTTGCTGGTGCTCGACCGCGGCGCCTTCCCAACCCGGGCCGAGGCTTACCAGCAAGTCACGGTGCAGCTGTTTCTGGCGGTCGTCCTTCCGCTGGTGGCCCTGCTGCTGTCGAGCGCCGCTCTTGGCGACGAGCGGCGCGAGCACACGATGCCCTATCTGTACTTGAAGCCAACGAGCCGCTGGGTGATCGTGGCCGCTGCCCTGGGCGGGTCGGTCACTGCGACAGGAGCCATCGGCCTGATCGGGTGGACAGTCGGCTGGGTGATCTCGTCCCAGCTTGTGGGATCGTGGTCCTTGGCGCTGCCCGTCTTGGCGGCGCTCGGCATCAACGTCGTCCTCTACGCGGCCGTCTTCGTGCCCCTCGGGTACGTGACCAGGTGGTCGGTGCTCATCGGACTGGCCTACATCTTCGTCTGGGAGGCGACGCTCGCCTCGGTGATCGACGCGCTGAGCCCCTCATCCCTCTATCGAATCGGCCTGTCCGCCTATGCATCCATGGCAGACGTCGGGGAGCTGGAGGCGCTCGGCTCCGTCGTCCCCGGGGCCTGGGGAGCATTCGCCAAGGCTGCCGTGATCGTCGCCGTCTCGGCGGGCGCGGCGACGACGATCCTCAAGCGGACGGACACTCGCTGAGGGCGCCTTCAAGCTGCCGGCGGGTACACCCCTGCGGCCTTGGCCTCCTCAGTGCTCCAGAACACCCTGGCGATCTCCTCGATGAGATCGATCAACTGCTGCGAGACAGCGGGGTCCATCGACTTCTTCGCTTCGCCTGCCTGCTTGATGGCTCGCCAGAACAAGTCGTGCAGTTCAGGGTTGGCTTCGAGGTGGTGCGGCTTGAAGAAGTCGGTCCACAGCACCGAGAGGTGATGCTTGACGAGATCGGCCTGCTGCTCCTTGATGGCGATGCATCGGTCTCGAAACACCGGATCATCGGAAGCCTCGTACTTCGTGCAGGCGTTGAACACGGATTGGGCCTCGATCCGAGCCTGGGCAGGGTCGTAGACCCCGCAGAACAGGTCACAGTGGGCGTGGGCCAAGCGTCTCGGCCTCAAGAACCCCATGGGTTACCTCCTTCTTCGATGCGTTCACGACGATACACTCCGGCGCCGAAGCATGATCCTGGCCAGATTCCTCGTGGGTTTGGTGCTGGCAGGAACGGCATGGCTGGTCCACAGGTTCGGGCCGGTTCGGCGTTTCGAGATCGCAGAGGCGTCGATGGCTCCCTCGTTGGTGCATGGCGACTTCGTCCTGACGGCACGGGTCCCCCCGAGGCGGGGGACGCGGGTCGTCTACGAGCACCCCGAGCGGCCTTCGTTCTTTCTCGCCAAGCGCGTCATCGGGCTGCCTGGGGAGGAGGTGACGGTCGGCGACGGGTTCGTCCTGATCGACGGGCTCCGCCTGCCCGATCCCTGGGCCCGAGGCCGGCCCGGATCCACTGGCACGTGGAGGGTTCCCCCAGGATCCGTGTTCGTGCTGGGCGATCGCCGGGATCGCTCGACAGGTGACAGCAGGCACGTCGGCCCCGTAGAGATTCGCGCTCTGGATGCCATCGTCTGGCGGTACCGGCCACTCAGGCGGGGAAAGGGCCGGCAACAGAGAAGCCCCCGTTCCGCGATACTGGCCAGAGCGTCGAAAGGGAGTCCACCTTGAAGGAAGCGGCACTCGAGAACCTGTTCCGGGAGGAGCGGACCTTCCCTCCATCCGACGAGTTCGCTCAGCAGGCGAACGCGCAGCCAGGCGTGCACGAAGAGGCGGAAGACGACTACCGCTCGTTCTGGCTTCGCCAGGCCCTCGACCGCGTTTCGTGGTTCAAGGAGCCCAGTATCTCGGTGGACGAGACGAAGGCCCCCTTCTACGAGTGGTTCGCCGACGGCACCCTCAATCTCTCGTTCAACTGCCTGGACAGGCACCTGAACGCCAGGGGCGACAAGGTCGCTTACCACTGGGTGGGCGAGCCTGGCGACAGGCGCGATCTGACCTACCGGGATCTCTACGAAGAGGTCTGCAGACTCGCCAACGCGCTGACGTCGCTGGGAGTCGAACGTGGCGACAGGGTGGCGATCTACATGGGGATGATCCCTGAGCTGCCGATCGCCATGCTGGCGTGCGCTCGAATCGGTGCACCTCACTCGGTCGTGTTCGGAGGCTTCTCGGCGGACTCGTTGGCCGACCGCATCAACGACGCCAGTGCCAAGCTGGTGATCACCCAGGATGGTGCCTGGAGGCGAGGAGACGTCGTCACGCTCAAGGCCAACACCGACCAAGCTCTCACGAGGTGCCCCGGCATCGAGCACACCGTCGTGGTCAGGAGATGCGGCAACGCGGTCGACTGGGTCGAAGGACGCGACGTGTGGTACCACGATCTCGTCGCCGATCAACCGACCGCCTACGAGCCCTCGGTGCTCGGCGCAGAGGACATGCTCTACATCCTCTACACGTCCGGTACGACGGCCAAGCCCAAAGGCATCGTCCACACCCAGGGCGGCTACCTCGTCGGGATCACAACGACGCACAGCTACGTCTTCGACGTCAAGGAGGACGACGTCTACTGGTGCGCGGCGGACATCGGGTGGGTGACAGGGCACTCCTACATCGTCTACGGACCTCTGGCGAACGGAGCCACGGGCGTCATGTACGAGGGGGCTCCCGACTTCCCCGACAAGGACAGGCTCTGGGAGATCGTAGAGGACCTCGGGGTCACGATCCTCTACACGGCCCCCACCGCCATCAGGGCGTTCATGAAGTGGGGCGACTCGTACCCGGATGGCCACGACCTCGAGTCGTTGCGACTCCTCG
>CAZKJJ010000003.1:19557-21304 GCA_964553055.1 uncultured Acidimicrobiia bacterium | reverse complement strand
GGCTGGCTGAAGTTCGCGTGAAAGTGGCCAAGGCTCACCCGAACCTTCGCCAGCTCGCCGACTTGAGTCCCGGCAACACGGCAGGCCTCAAGATTCGGGTTCAGGAGGCTGCCGGAGATCCGGCCAAGATTCGGAAGCTCGCGTACGAGCTGACCTCCAGGGAGCTCGTATTCGTCGCTCGCGCCATCGGGGAATGGCGGGAGCTGCGCGACACGGTGGCGGGCATGCTCGAGGCTCGGCCGACCAAGGTGACGGTTCCGGCGCTCTGGCGGGCCTGGGAGTCCTTTCCCACCGACGACACGGTCCTCCGGACACTCCGCGACCAAGTCGGCCGTTTCGGAGGCGGGGCCGTAGGCCATTCCGAGTTCGCGGCCGACATCGAGCGATGGCTCGCCCCCGGGACCGTAGTGCGGAACATGGCCGAGTGGCTGGCAGAGAAGAGCCTCGCTCCCCAGGCGCTTCCAGATCTCGCGGACGCCCCGTTCAGGGCTGGCACTCCGCTCATCGACCACCTCGTGATGGGGGTGCTCTGCTACGGAACCAGGGACCAGCTCCTGGCCCTGGGAACGGCGGCAATCCTGGAGGGGTGGTCGCTGCTCCGCCCCGAAGCGCGGCTCCTCGCGGCCCAACGATACCTCGAGGTGCTCACCCCGAGCGAATGGGCTGAGCCTGCCCTCCTCGACATCCGATCGAGCTACGGGATGCCGGAGCTGGACGAGTCCCTGGGTCGCTTCTGGGACGGTGTCTCCGAAGACGACCGGAAGGCATTCAGGCGCCACTTCATCGCAGAAGATCTGGCCGCTGCCTTCGAGGGGGACACCGAGCGGCATGCGTACTGGGAGCGTTGGGCGGACCAGGACGAGATCCTCGAGGTGAGGCAGGGTGAGGCCCAGGACGTGCCCTGGGCCCGGATGCGCTTCCGGGGGTTTGCCGTCGTGGAGTTCTTCGTGGTCGGCAATGCGGCGTATTTCCTCCCGGCTGCCGATGTGCGAAAGGTGCCATGGGATGACGCAGGCCGGGTGTCTCAGCTCAAGCTGCGGATCGAAGACCCTGTCCGGGGCCAGACCGACAACCGTCTCAGCCACACCCGTGGCTGGCAGGAAAAGGCTGATCGAATGATGAGGGCTTGGCTGAGGAAGTACGGATGAAGGTCGGACCGATGGAGTGGGAGCCGGAGCGAGAGGGAATCCGGTTCACGGACCGAGACGAGCGATCCGTTCTGGCTGCCTTCCCCATTCCGGCGGGGTCCGAGGCGGAACACCATCCCCAGGTGGCGCGCCTCGAGGAGCTCTGGGGAGAGGAGCGCGTGGTCACGGATGGGAGAGGCGTTCTGCTTCCGTGGCCCGAGGTGTACGAGCTCTCGACGGAGGATCGGGGTTTGCTCCAGATCCCCGAGCCGACCGAGGCGATCACAGGCCGGCTTCGCACCGATGGATGGGTGCAGAAAGAGGACTTCCGCATCTGGTTCGAGCCCCGCCACGATGAGGAGGGCGGGGGCAGCCGGCTCTTCGACGGAGAGCGGACGGGGCTTCTCTACCGCACCCCGCTCGGTCCCGCCCTCCCGCACCGTCCGCTCGGCGAGCTCCTGCTGCTCATGGACGAGGCCTTGCCGGAAGAGACGGACGAGCGCCACCGGCGCGTGGCCCGCGCCCAGCAGCTCGCTCGGGAGGCCGGGGTGGAGCTCGACACCTATCTCGAGAAGGAGGAGTACGTCTTTCCCGAGGGGATCGGCGTGGAGGTCCACGGG
>CAZKJJ010000003.1:9737-19547 GCA_964553055.1 uncultured Acidimicrobiia bacterium | reverse complement strand
GGTCAGTCCCGAGGAGATCCACCTTCGTCCCGTCGCCGAGGGGGTGGACGAGGAGGAGTTCTCGAAGTTCACCCGTCCGAGGGGCAAGACCCGCACGACGTACACCAGCCGGGGCCCCGATGGCCGGCGGCGGCGCCTCGTCCTCTCCCAGGACCAGAAAGAGGCCGTCGACACGGTGCGGAAGAAGAGCGTGCTCCGGGGGGGCGACGTCCCGAAGTTCCTGGAGAACCCCGAGGCTTTCCTTCCCGACGGCATCGATCTCGAGCGCTTCAGCCCCCGGGTGCGTGGCCTGATCCCCCAGCGGTACCAGTCCCAGCCATACCTCAGCCTCACCGGATCCGCAGGCCGCGATTGGTTCGAGGTATCTCCCGAGGTGGAGCTAATCGCGGAGGAGCTGGTCGCGGGCACGGCCGAGGCTCCGGGTGAGACCTCGCCGGAGGACCGGGGGCATCCGGGCCCGGGGCGGATGGCGGAGAGCGAGGACGGGTTCGTCGGGGCTGAGTCAGGGTCCGACGCTCTTGGTCACATGGACCCCGAGGAGTACCGGAGCCTCTGCGAGCAGGTGCTGGAGACCGGCGAGCGCCACCAGAGGCACGGGGACGGGTGGGTCACCATCGATCCGGAGCGAGCCGAGCGCTTCCTGGAGAGCTGGGACGCGCTGGACGAGAGCGCCGACGGGCGGAGGACCATCAGCCGAGACCGGGTGCAGATGATCCTGGATGTCGTCTCGAACACCGAGGAATTGGAGTTCGATGCCGGCGCGGGGGACTTCTTCAGCGCGCCTGAGGTGCCGGAGTATCCGCCTCCCTCCGGCTTCAAGGGCACGTTGCGATCCTATCAGGAGACCGGCTACCGTTGGATGCGCTTCCTCCGGGACCAGAACCTCGGCGGCCTCCTGGCCGACGACATGGGACTGGGAAAGACGATCCAGGTGATCGCCTACATGGCTCATCTCCAGGAGATCGACGCGCTGCGGCCCGCGCTCATCGTGGTGCCGAAGTCCCTGATGCGGAACTGGGAGCGTGAGATCGCCAAGTTCGCCCCGAGGGTCCGCACGGTGCACCGACATCACGGGACCACGCGCTACCGTGACCCCGCCCGGTTCTCCCTCCACGAGGTGGTGCTCACCACCTACGGGACGCTTCGCCGGGACCAGCTCCTCCTGGGCCAGGTGGATTGGACGATGATCGTCTGCGACGAGGCCCAGAACGTGAAGAATCCCACGGCCAACGTCACGGCGGCCGTGAAGGGGATGAAGGCGGATCTCCGCATCGCCGCGACGGGGACGCCCGTGGAGAACGGTCTGAGCGAGCTCTGGTGCATCATGGACTTCGCTCAGCCCGGGCGCCTGGGCAGCCGGAGGGAGTTCCGCGAGAGCTACGAGCGACCCATCGTGGACGCCGAGCTCGAGACCGAGGCCCGCCTGCAGGCCAGCCGGGAGCTCCAGGAGCGGCTCATCCCGCATTACGTCCGACGCACGAAGGAGCTCGTGCTGGACGATCTTCCGGACAAGACCGTCCGGTATTACCCGGTGCCTATGTCGCAGCGGCAGCTACGGGCCTACGCAGGGGTGAAGGGCCGGATCCAGACGGGGGACCGCATTCCCATCGCGGGGCTGCAGGATCTCATTCAGGTCTGCTCTCACCCGGAACTCGTACATCCGTCCGGGGCGGGCCTGCCTGCTCTGCTCGACGACGCTCCCAAGCTGCGTAAGACCCTCGAGATCCTGGAGGACATCCGGCAGCGGGGTGAGAAAGTGGTCGTCTTCACCCGGTACAGGCAGATGCAGGACATCCTCCGGGACCTGGTGAGCGAACGGTTCGGATTCGTTCCCCGTGTCATCAACGGCACTTCGGCGGGCGATCACCGCCAGCAGATGGTGGACGTCTTCAACGAGCGAGAGGGGTTCCACGTCATGATCCTCTCGCCGGAGGCCGCAGGCGTAGGCCTGAACATCACGGGCGCCAACCACGCCATTCACTACACTCGGCTGTGGAACCCGGCCAAGGAGAACCAGGCCACGGACCGCATTCACCGGATGGGCCAGAAGCGGCCGGTGACCGTCCACTATCCCGTGGTGGAGGGGGACGGGTTCAAGTCCGTCGAGCAGCACCTGGCGGATCTCCTCGACCACAAGCTGGAGCTGGCTCGCGACGTCCTGGTCCCACGCGCCGTGCTGGACGTTTCCGGGGAGCTCCAGCGAAGGATCGCGGGAGAGGACGCTTGATGGCCGACCGGGAGATGGCGGTTCTGCAATCGGTTCGGCGGATGCATGCTGAGGCGCGAGGGCGGCGAGACGCGGCGCGCGCCGAGGCGGAGGCGCGGATGGTGGAGCTTCTGGGCCGGACACGCTCCGCGCCCCAGCCTCCCAACGCGGAGGAGGACCTCGGCACCGGAGCTGTGGTGCAGGACCCCCCCACGGACGGCACCCCGGCGGAGGGCGGTGGTGAGCCGACCGAGCCCGAGCGCTGGTGGACCCCCGAGCGGAAGGATACGACGGACAAGACGCCCCTCGAGGGGGGGCGGTGCTTCAGTTGCTTCGAGACGGTCCCGCGGTTGTTGGCGTGGGAGGGCCAGAAAGTCTGCGAGGACTGTTGGGAGTTCTTGCAGCGAGGGAGGGAGGGGTAGACCCTCCTGGCCACCCTTCAGAGGGGCAGAAGCCCCATGGCCACTACCAAGAGCGCGACCGCGAGAATCAGACCGAGCGCGAGGTTCTGCCGCTTCATCTGTGCGGCGTAATACTCGTCGACCGACTGACTCTGTTTGGAGAGTGCCCGTTGCAGCCCGGTCGCGAGGCTCTTCGCGCTCTCCTGCTGCGTGGCCAGCTTCTCCAGCTCCCCCTTGAGGAGGTCGTGTCGCTCGTCCAGCTTCTCAACGCGGGTCAGCGTCGTGTTCAGGTCGTCCCTCACCTGGGGAATCCCAAGGTCGTCGAGTGAGTCCAGAAGGGACCTCATTCGAGCAGCGATCGGCGCCAGTTGATCGGCCACTTCTCTGGTGGCGGACGCCGCCTCCTCCAGCGTCTCTTTGGCGTCCCGGTGCTTCCCCATCTCCGCCCGGAGCCGCGTGAGGGATTCGGTGATCTCCAACGCCTGTTGTTCCGCATCCAGGAACCGCTGTTGTACAGAATCGTCGCTCATCTACCGAATCCTCGAGTCAGAGGGGATTGATCGGATGCTGTGAAGCAGGTTGTCGAGCAGGGGAGGAGCCGTCTCGATGGCAAGAACGGCCGGAAGCTGCGTGCAGAGTGTCCGCTGGAACTCCCGGCTGGCATGTTCGGCCGAGACCAGGCTCCTCACGAATCGGTTGGCGTCCCGACCCAGTGATCGAAGGGACAGGCTCAGAGCGGCCACAGCCTCCGCAAGGGCTGCCGGCGAGACGCCGTACTTCTCCGAGCCGTACCGGAGAGCGGCGCCACCATCCTCCCCGATCCGTCCCCAATTGGGGTCCTTCACACACGCCTCCGCGAAGGCGCTCAGGAGCAGAAAGGACGGTTGATCAGGGTAGGAATCGAGTTGTCGGGCGGTGGCTCCTCGAAGCTCCTTGGCATGACGGTAGGAAACGACCTCCTCGGTGATCGTCGCGAGGGCGGAAGGCTCCAGTCCGCCGGAGGTCGCGAGCTCCTCGAGGCGAACGTCCCAATCCGTCTGGGTGAGGTATAGGAGCACTCGTTCCTTGAGCAGGTCGCCTCGGGTAGGTGCCGCCGCTGCTGCGGACGCGGCGGCATGCATCTCACTGAGCGCCCGGCGACGCGCCAGCTCCACGGTGTCGTAGATGAACTCGAGCAGGAGTTCGGCCCCGAACATCACCCCCTCCTCCTCTCCGGGCGGGCACTCCTCTTCAAAGCGGGCCTGAAGCTGCTCGCCTCGTCGAATCTGGTAGGCCCGCCCGTAGGCACCCAGAGCCTCGGCCAGGCTACCCGCGTCGGTCTTTCCGAGCCGGAGCGCATACTCGCGTTGTGCCCAGTTCACGGTGTAGTCCTGCACCACCCGCAAGGTGACGAGGTGGTGGATCGCCTTCTCTGTTTCCCGGTGCACGTCCTCAGACGCAACGACCGTTGCGAACTGCTGCCAGCCCAGGGTGACTCGCCGGTGAGGGTTGATCGGAGTCAGGCTGGCCAGAACCGCGCGGATCGTCCTGAGTTCGTGCGGGATTCCCGCGAAGGAACTCGTGTGGAAGAAGAGCGCTCGGGTGATGTCATCCGCATCCTGCCACGCTACGTCCTTCATCTCCCGGCCCAGTTCCTGGACGTCGGTGTTCGGGTCCAAGAGGCGGCGTGCTCGGTCCGTGTCGTCGACGGACAGGATGACGGCGCAGTTTGCCGGCTTCTGGTCTCGGCCGGCGCGACCGGCTTCCTGGTAGAAGGACTCGACGGTCGCAGGGAGCCCGTAGTGGATGGTGAAGCGGATGTTCGGTTTGTCGATTCCCATCCCGAACGCCTTTGTACATGCCAGGACCTGGACTTGGTTTCTCTTGAAGGCACGCTGGACTGAGGCCTTGTGACTCTCCCAGTCCTGTACCGGCGCGTTCCTCGGGCGGGACCCGCTGTAGGTGTCGACGGCCACATCCAGTTGCTTCGAGAGCGTCTCCGCCACGGACCGCGTTCCGAACTCGCCATTGATGTGGCGACAGAAGATCAACCCTGCCGCGCCATCGGAGCTGCCCGGGCGGTAGAACGCACCGGACGTCAGCCCGAATTGCTGGGGCAGCCCGCCCACGAGGCCGGCCAAGCGACCGCTCTTTTCCTCGGAGCTGCATCGGACGACCCGGAAGGAAAGCTCGGGGCGGTCGAAGCTGGTGGGCGTGATGATGGCGTCGACTCCCTGGATATCGAGCGCTCGTTGGACGTCCTTGAGGACGACTCGACTGGCGGTTCCGGTCAGGCCTACCAGGGGTGGGGCTGGCTCGCCTGGGCGTGAGCAATATTCGCGTGTCGTCCGGCCCAGGTTGAGGTAGGCGGTCCGGAAGTCGTGCCCCCACTCCGACACGCAGTGGGCCTCGTCGATCGCGATGAGGGAGACGGCGCTGTTCACGGTCAGGCTGCGGAGGCTTTCCCGGAACGGCTCCGCCTGGAACCGCTCGGGAGAGACGAAGCAGAAGTTGAAGTGCCCGGCTTCGAAGATCGAACGCAGTTGTTTCTTCTCCTCCGCGTCCTGGCGGCCACTGATCCCGACGGCCCGGTCCAGCCCCACGGTGCGGAGGTTGTCCATCTGGTCGTCCATCAAGGAGATGATCGGATCGACCACGATCGCGGGCCCGGGCCGCAGGAGCGCTGCGAGCTGATAGGCGATGGACTTCCCCCTCCCGGTCGGCAGGAGAACCAGGGTGTCCTGGCCCGTTGAACACACTCCCACTGCCCTTCCCAGAAACCGGCTTTCCGGAAGAGCCACGAGAGGCACCACTCGGCATCACTGCGTGAAGGAGCCGGAGGGGCCTTCAAGGCACTGCCTGAAGCGGCTTCCCGGAGGGGAGGCCGTGGGAGGGGTACGTCGGAGGCCTGGTAGGCGGAGCTGGAGTGGGGAAACCGGAGTCGCAACCCGGTCGTGGGGGAGCCTTGGGTTCGACCCACCTCGATGGCCGCGGGGCGGATCGGGTCGATCCCCCAGAGCCGGGAGAGTCTCTCCAGAATCTCACGCAGACCTTCCACGGCGAGCTCGGTCAGCGCGACATCGAGATCGCCGGGAAGGTCGACTTCGACCGCCCACTCCTCCCTCAGGGGGAGGTGCCCCATTCGGATGCCCCGGAGGACCGCGACCTGGATCTGATGCACGACCTTGTAGCGGGCCAGGAGACTCTGGAGGCTCGGGTCTCCATCGGCTGTGGTGGGGGCCTCGATGCGACTCCGGACCTCAGACCATGCCGAGCCGGAGCGTGCCCTGAACTCGGAGACGGGAAGGCGGATCACGGCGATGCCGGCCGCCTCGATCGCCTCCTTGTATTGCTGGTCCGCTGAGATGTGGCCTTGGTGCTGCGCGCCGTCCAACTCCACGACCAGGGGTGGAGCTTCGGGATGGGTGAGAAGGAGGTCGCATCGAGAGTCCGCCGGCATGCCGGGATTCAGCGAGGTGGCGTGGACTTGGGACTGAATCGCCCAGCCGGATCTTCGGCTACCGAGCTCGTCCCGGATCGCGCGGACCAGCTCTTCCTCTTCGGGGGAGTCGAATGCTCCCGGGACATGGGGTGAGAGCGGGTGCCGAGCCGCCATCTGGAGAGCGGCTTCGATCTGGGGTGCTGGGATGGCATCCCATTCGATACCGCTGGTCTGCGTCAGCTCTTTTTCGACCGTAGGAACACACAGGGGGGCGGTCCCACGCAGAAGGAGGTTCTCGGCCAGGGCCAGAAGAGTGCTCTCCGGACCGGTCGGTCGGCTTCCGTTGGGGGGAGGGAAGTCGAGACGCCAGCCGGCAAAGGCACGTACGACCTCAGTCGGGACATCGTCCAGGTTCAGCAGCGCGACGAGCTCGTGGGGCAATCCAACCGACTCGAAGAAATCCACCTGGAGCTGCGGTTCGACGGGAGTCGCGGTGAACCGCACCGGATGGGTGCCGACGATGGGGGACCCGTCCCCCCCGGTCTCCTTTTCACCGGTCTCCGCGTCCTGGGGCGTCCCGTCCGACGGATAGGGAACGAGACCTCTGCAGTCCGGGAACCCGGGACAGCCCCAGAACTGCCCACCTGCGTTCCTACCCCTCTTCGCGGTCCTTAGGACCATCTCCTTGCCGCATTCGGGACAGGAGGGAGCGTCCGCTTCCTCGCCCTTGCGCGATTCCTTTGGAGGAGACGGCTCTGATGGAGGAGACGGTTCTGCCGGAGGAGACGGCGCTGCGAGGATCGCATCCAGCTCGTCTCGGAGCTTGAGGGACCCCTGGGAGCTCCGGTGCGAAAGCTCGGCTCGGATCGCCTTCAGCGTAGCGGTGTCAGCGCTCCGGGCGGCGTCCTCTATGAGGGCCCTGAGCTCCTTCAGACGTTTGTCGAAATAGGGCCGGTCGGCGGACATCGGGCTGGGGGACTCGGGGTGAGAGGGGGCCAGGCGCCGTCGATCTTCCCAGGCAGAGTGACCCGCAGGCGGGGTACCCGCAAGTTGTCCGGTGGGCCCCTGTCACACCCCCCTCACACCTTGGCGTGGTGCCGGTCGCCCTCCCGGAAGCACCGTGCGGACCGGCCTTGGTGCAGGTAGGTTGTGACCGCGCGGCGACCGGCCTCCCACGGCCCTCCGCTCCACCTCTCGAGATCGTCTCTGGACTCCCCCCAGCCCCACCCCATGACCCACTCCGAGATCACCGCCTTCATCTGGGGCGTCGCCGACCTCATCCGCGACACCTTCAAGCGCGGCAAATACCAGGACGTCATCCTCCCGCTGACCGTTCTACGCCGAATCGACCAGGTCCTGGCGCCCACCAAGGCCAAGGTTCTGGAGGCCCACGCCAAGTACAAGGACGAGCTCGACAACCCGGACCAGCTCCTGAGGAAGGCCTCGGGCTACGCCTTCTACAACACCTCGCCCTACGACTTCGAGCGGCTCCTCGACGACCCGCCGGCGCTGGCCACCAACCTGCGCTCGTACATCAACAGCTTCAGTCCGAACATGCGGGAGGTCATCGAGAAGTTCGACTTCGACAACACCATCACTCGGCTCGACGACTCGGGGCTCCTCTTTCAGGTGGTGGAGCGATTCGGGCAGGTCGACCTCCACCCCGACCGCGTCCCCAACCCCATGATGGGGACCATCTTCGAGAACCTGATCCGCAAGTTCAACGAGGCGCTCAACGAGAACCCGGGCGAACACTTCACCCCCCGGGACGTGGTGCGCCTCATGGCCCATCTGCTGGTGGCCGGGGACGAGGAGAGGATCGAGAAGGACCACGCCATCTTCACCGTCCACGACCCCTGCTCGGGGACAGGGGGCATGCTCACCATCACGAAGGACGTGATCCAGGGCGCACCGGAGCAGGCGGGGCTCAACCCCACGGCCGACGTCTTCCTCTTCGGCCAGGAGGTGAACCCCGAGACCTTCGCCATCTGCAAGGCGGACCTCTTCATCAAGAGCGAGGACGGGAAGGACGCCGAGAACATCCTCTACGGGAGCACCCTCTCCCACGACCGGCACCAGGGCCAGCTCTTCGACTACATGATCGCCAACCCGCCCTACGGGAAGGACTGGAAGCGGGACAAGGAGGATGTGGAGAGCGAGGCCGAGATGGGCTCGGCGGGACGCTTCGAGGCTGGCACGCCCCGGATCAGCGACGGCCAGCTCCTCTTTCTGCAGCACATGCTCCACCACATGAAGCCCGCCGGGGAAGGGGGCTCGCGCATCGCCATCATCATGAACGGCTCGCCGCTCTTCACGGGGGACGCCGGGAGCGGTGAGAGCGAGATCCGGCGCTGGATCCTGGAGAACGACTGGCTGGACGCCCTCATCGCGCTCCCCGAGCAGCTCTTCTACAACACGGGGATCGCGACCTACGTTTGGGTCCTCACCAACCGGAAGCCTCCGGAGCGGGCGGGGAAGGTACAGCTCATCGACGCCTCGGAGTTCTGGGTCCCCATGAAGAAGAGCCTGGGGGACAAGCGGCGGGAGATCCCCGAGGAGCACCGCCAGACCATCCTCGAGGTCTACCGCGAGTACGAGGAGGACGCCGAGCGGAGCAAGGTCTTCGCCAGCGAGGAGTTCGGCTTCCGGAAGATCCGGGTGGAACAGCCGCTACGCCTCAATTTCGAGGCCAGCGAGGAGCGCATCGCGCGGCTGGAGGACGAGCGGTCCTTCCAGAACCTGGCCAAGAGCCGCAAGCGGGATCCCGAGAAGAAGAAGGCCGAGATCGCCGAGGGGCGGAAGCTACAAGAGGACATCCGGGCCATGCTCCAGGCGATGCCCGCCGAGCGCTTCATGGACCGGAAGGCCTTCCGGAAGGAGCTGAAAAAGGCCATGAAGGCGGCCGACCTCAAGCTCAAGAAGAGCCTCCGGAACGCCATCGAGTCGGCGCTCTCGGAGCGGGACGAGGAGGCGGCCATCTGCCGGGAGAAGGACGGGAGCCCGGAGTACGACATCGACCTTCGGGACTATGAGAACGTCCCCCTCGACCAGGACGTGATGGCGTACTTCGAGGAGGAGGTGAAACCGTACGTGCCCGAGGCGTGGGTCGACGAGTCGTACACCGACGAGAAGGACGGTCGGATGGGGCGGGTGGGGTACGAGATCAACTTCAACCGGTACTTCTACGAGTACGAGCCGCCCAGGCCTCTGGAGGAGATCGAGGCGGAGATCCGGGCAGTGGAGAAGGAGATTGTGGGGCTGCTGGGGGAGGTGGGGGTTTGAGTCGCTGGCATGGAGGGCTCCCGGCCGAGTGGGACTCTGTGAAAGTGCGATGGCTGTTCCGAATCGTGAATGGCGGCACCCCCGCGACTGGAGAGCCAGCCTATTGGGACGGTGATATTCCTTGGGCGACACCCGAGGACCTCGGTAAGCGAGACGGCGGCGATATTCTACAGTCGAGAAGATCCCTCTCGGAGGACGGGGTTCGGTCCTCCAGTGCGGAGGTAGTACCTGAGGGCTCACTCCTGCTCTCCACCCGGGCGCCGATCGGTTACGTGAGTCAAGCCCGCCGCCCTTTCACGACGAATCAGGGGTGTCGGTCACTCGTCTCGCGGAGTCGGATGGACTCTCGATTCGCTCTCTATTCGGTTCTGCTCAGTCGCCCGGTCCTACAGGCAGCCGGCAGGGGAAGTACCTTTACTGAGCTTTCTGGCTCGGACCTGGGGGAAGTGCGGCTTCCTTGTCCCCCCCTCCCCACCCAACGCGCCATCGCCTCCTTCCTG
>CAZKJJ010000003.1:7239-9727 GCA_964553055.1 uncultured Acidimicrobiia bacterium | reverse complement strand
CGACACCCTCATCGAAAAGAAGCGGCGGCTCCTGGACCTCCTCGAGGAGAAGCGCACCGCCCTCATCACCCGGGCCGTGACCCGGGGGCTCGATCCCGATGTGCCCATGAAGGAATCGGGGGTGGAGTGGTTGGGGGAGATTCCGGAGCACTGGGAGGTGGTGAAGTTTTCGCGTCTACTGAAGAGCTCCCTTAGCTACGGCGTTCTAAAGCCTGAAAGGTATGACGCAGATGACGCGGTTCCTTTGCTTCGCATCGGGGATATCCAGCGAGGTCAGGTGCACCTCGACGGAGCTATCAAGATTTCACCAGAACAGTCCAAGGAGTACCAACGGACCGTAGTCGAGGAGGATGATCTCGTTGTCTCAGTCGTCGGGAGCCTGGGGTCCGCTTTCGTCGTGACCCAAGAACTGGCGGGAGCCAATCTGTCTCGCGCTCTTGCTCGGGTACAGCTCGGATCTCGAATGCTGCCGCGGTTTCTTGAGCGCTTCATTGAAGCTGAGCCATTCCTGCGGTACGTAGATTTGGTTTCACGCGGCACAGCTCAACAGGTCCTCAACCTGGGGGAGCTTGGAGGAATGCCCGTTCCGTTGCCGCCTCGGGAGGAACAAGAGGCGCTAGTGGTCGAGATGGCAGATCGATTGGGTCGGCTCGGTGAAGTCATGCAGTCCGTCACCCACGCCATCTCGCTCCTCCAGGAGTACCGCACCTCCCTCATCTCCCACGCCGTCACCGGGAAGCTCGACGTTCGCGACAAGGTGGAGGTCTCCGCATGACCCCCCACGTCTCCGAGGCCCAGTTCGAGAAGGACATCGAAGCCGCCCTCCTCCGGGGCGGGCCCGACGGAGTCAAAGAAGGGCAGGTGGCCGAGCCCCCGGCCGAGTACGGCGAGGGCCACCCCGGCGGCTACCACCGTCGCACCGCCGACGACTACGATCGCTCGCGCTGCCTGATCCCCAGGGACCTCGTCGCCTTCGTCCAGGCCACACAGATGGATGGGTGGAAGAAGCTCCAGGGGCTGCACGGCGAGAAGACCCGTGCCGAGTTCGTCAAAGCCATCGCCCGCGGGGTCCGGAAGTACGGCACACTCCACGCCTTCCGGAAGGGCATCAAGGTCTCGGGGACCCGGTTCGACCTCGCCTACTTCCGGCCCTCGTCGGGCCTCAACGAGGACCAGCAGCGCCGTTACCGCGCCAACATCTTCAGCGTCGCCCGCCAGCTCAAGTACAGCGAGCACAATGAGAAGAGTCTGGATCTCGCACTCTTCCTGAACGGGCTTCCCGTCTTCACGAGCGAGCTGAAGACCCAGCTCACCGGGCAGACGGTGAAGAACGCCATCAGCCAGTACCGGAAGGACCGGGACCCCAAGGAGCCGCTCTTCCGCTCCGGGCGCTGTCTTGCCCACTTCGCGGTGGACCCCGACTACGTGTACTTCACCACTGGCCTTCGCGGCCGGAAGACCCGCTTCTTCCCCTTCAACCAGGGATGGGCGGGGGGTGCCGGGAATCCCCCGGTGCAGGAGGGCTACGCCACCGCGTACCTCTGGAACCGGATCTGGGCTCCCGACAGCGTCCTGAACCTCATCCAGCACTTCATCCACGAGGTGCCGGAGACGGACAAGAAGGACCAGAAGACGGGACGGAGCATCGTCATCTTCCCGCGCTACCATCAGCTCGACGCGGTGCGTCGCCTGGTGCGCCGGGCCCGGGAGGACGGCTCCGGCCATCGCTACCTCATCCAGCACAGCGCCGGCTCTGGAAAGAGCAACTCCATCGCCTGGCTCGCCCACCAGCTCTCCATCCTCCACAACGACGCCGACGAGCGGGTCTTCGACTCCATCGTGGTCATCACCGACCGCCGCGTGCTCGACCGCCAGCTCCAGCAGACCATCCGCGAGTTCGAGCAGACCCGCGGGGTGGTGGCCAACATCCAGGAGGGCTCGGCCGAGCTTCAGCAGGCGCTGGAGTCGGGGAAGAACATCATCGTCTCCACCCTCCAGAAGTTCCCCTACATCGCCTAAGCCATAGGCAAGCTGGCGGGGACTCGCTTCGCGGTCATCATCGACGAGGCCCACTCCTCCCAGTCGGGCGAGATGACCAAGAGCCTCAAGAAGACGCTCTCCGCGGGCTCTCTGGAGGAAGCCGAGGAGGAGGACGAGCTGGAGGATATCGAGGACCAACTCCTCGCCGAGATGAAGGCCCGGGGACCCCAGCCCAACGTGAGCACCTTCGCCTTCACGGCCACGCCCAAGAACAAGACGCTGGAGCTCTTCGGGACGAAGCAGGCCGACGGCTCGTACCGGCCGTTCAGCATCTACAGCATGCGCCAGGCCATCGACGAGCACTTCATCCTCGACGTGCTCGAGAACTACACCACCTACCAGACCTACTGGAAGCTTCTCAAGAAGACCGCGGAGGATCCGGCCTACGACAAGAAGAAGGCCACGCGCATCCTTAGCGCCTTCGCCAACCTCCACGACCACGCCATCC
>CAZKJJ010000003.1:0-7229 GCA_964553055.1 uncultured Acidimicrobiia bacterium | reverse complement strand
ATGGTGGAGCACTTCCACGAGCATGTGCGCCACCGGATCGGCGGAAAGGCGAAGGCCATGATCGTCACCCGCTCGCGATTGCACGCGGTGCGCTACGGCCTCGCCCTCAAGAGCTACCTCAAGGAGCGCGAGTTGGACTATGGGGTGCTGGTCGCGTTCTCTGGTACCGTGCGCGACCCCGACTCCGGGCTCGAGTACACCGAGGGGCAGATGAACGGGGTGCCCGACAGTCAGACCAAGCAGGCCTTCGAGCGTCCCGACAACCGGTTCCTCGTTGTGGCCAACAAGTTCCAGACCGGCTTCGACCAGCCGCTTCTCCACACCATGTACGTGGACAAGAAGCTGGGTGGGGTGAACGCGGTGCAGACCCTCTCCCGGCTGAACCGGACCCATCCGGACAAGGAGGAGTGCATGGTGCTGGACTTCGCCAACGAGGCGGGGGCCATCCAGGCGTCCTTCGAGGACTACTACGAGACCACGATCCTGTCCGAAGGCACGGATCCGGCCGTCCTCGACGACCTCCAGCACCGCATCGAGGAGTTCCACCTCTTCTCCGACGAGGAGGTGGAGGAGTTCCTCGAAGCGTACTTCCGGGGCGAGGAGGAGCAGGCCGAGCTCTACGCGATCCTCAAGGCGGTCAGGAAGCGATTCGAGGACGGCCTCGACGAGGACGAGCAGGAGGTCTTCCGGGGAACGCTCAAGGAGTTCGTCCGGACCTACGCCTTCCTCTCACAGATCCTCCCCTACCAGGACGAGGAGCTGGAGCGGCTGTACACCTTCGGACGATACCTGTCGCGCTACATCCTGCCGGAGAGGGGGACCCCCGTCACGGACCTCCAGGACCAGATCGAGATGGAAGCCTACGGGGTGCGGAAGGTGGAGAGCGGCATCGCCCTCACTGGAGGCAATGGGATCCTGGACCCGACAGCGGAGAAGGGCGTGGGCCCGAGGCCCGAAGACGAGGAGGACCGCCTCTCGGCCATCATCAAGGAGCTCAACGACCGGTACGGAGCCGGCCTCACCGAGGAGGACAGGATCTCCCTGGCCCACCTTGAGAGTCGTCTGGTGGAAGACTCGGCGCTCCGGGCCGCGGTGCGGTCCAACACCAAAGGGAACGTGGAGCTCACCTTCGAGCAGAAGGTGAACGACTATCTCCAGGATATGGCCGACTCGAACTTCAAGCTCTACAAGCGCATCAACGACGACGAGTCGTTCGGGAAGGCCTTGCTAGGCATGCTGTTCGAGGGGTTCTGGGCGGGGGCGGAGAAAGAGCGGGGAGGGCAGGGGGAGTTGGACGTCTGACGGAGGAATGACGGGTGCCGTTCGACAAGAGCGTTCTCGAGCTCGGCCGGCTCTATACGCGGCCGCAGTTGGCCGGGCTGTGGGGCTACGAGAGCTACCACGCGATCGCCCGGGGGGTGGTGACCCCTCGGGACGAGAACGTGATCGTCCTCTTCGTCACTCGGGAGAAGCAGGCCAGCCTCACCCAGTACACCGACTTCATCAGCGGCGACCGGCTCTACTGGGAGGGGGAGAAGGGACACGGGACGGACGACCGCATCGCCCGTGCCCACGAGATGGGCGAGGAGATCCATCTCTTCTACCGGGACGTGCACCACACCCCCTTCCGGTACCACGGCCAAGTGCTCATCAACTCCTTCCGCCGAAGGACGGAGGCGCCCAGCATC
The DNA here is from genome assembly GCA_964553055.1 of uncultured Acidimicrobiia bacterium. Classification (GTDB taxonomy): domain Bacteria; phylum Actinomycetota; class Acidimicrobiia; order Spongiisociales; family CAZKJJ01; genus CAZKJJ01. The sequence goes on along the minus strand of CAZKJJ010000003.1, from coordinate 5,541 downwards.
TTCACCTTCTCTCTGGTCCACGACCTGAGCGCCGAGGACGACATCCAGCTCCGTCGCCAGGAGCTGGAGTCGCTGGCTGAGACCGAGCGCGAGGCCGTGGTGAGCGCGCGGCGCGGGCAGGGCAGGTTCCGCGACGCGCTCCTCGAGCTCTGGAAGGGCTGTGCGGTCACGGGCATCCGGCGCCCGGACCTCGTGCGCGCCTCCCACATCAAGCCGTGGCGCTCGAGCACCAACCCGGAGCGGCTGGACCGGTTCAACGGGCTCCTTCTCCTCCCGCAGTACGATCACCTCTTCGATCGCGGCTACATCACCTTCGACGACCACGGGCGTCTCGAGGCCTCGCCGGCCATCTCGGCGCTGCCCGCCGAACGGCTGGGCATCGCCTGGGACGCCCGGCTGACGTCCATCTCCGTGGAGCATCGTCCCTTCCTGGACTACCACCGGGCGGAGGTCTTCCTGGAGCGTCGGGGCTGATGAACGCGTACGTCGCCGTCACGGACAACGACTGGTTCCGGTTCCTCCGGGAGCGAGATGCGACGGTGGGCGTGGACGAGGTGAACTTCTGGTATCCCAAGCCGTGGGGAGGACGGTTCGGTGTGCTGTCGGACGGCCAGCCCCTCCTCTTCAAGCTCAAGAGCCCCCACAACGCCATCGCCGGCGGCGGGTTCTTCCGGCACTACATCGAGTGGCCGCTCTCCATGGCCTGGGACGCCTTCGGTGAGAAGAACGGGACGCCCTCCCGTCTCGAGTTCTGGCGTCGGATCACCCGACTCCGACGGGAGCACCCCCGCCCCGGGGATGATCCCACCATCGGATGCATCCTCCTGGTGGAGCCCTTTTTCTGGCCGGAAGAGCTGTGGATCCACGATCCGCCGGGGTGGCACCGCAACATCCAGAGGGGCCAGACCTACGACCTCCGGGAAGGCGAGGGCGCGCAGATCTGGGACATGGTTCGGGCGCGGATGGCACAGACCCGGACCAAGGCCGGGGTTGGCGAGGGGGGACAGCTCGAACTAGCCAGCGGGTATTGCGACCCGGCCCTCCAACGTCGACGCCTCGGACAAGGGACGTTCCGAGCCCTGATCACGGACCTGTACGAGCGACGCTGTGCCGTTACTGGCGAGAGGGCCCTTCCCGCCCTCGACGCGGCCCACATCCGCCGCTTCGCCGACACGCAGGAGCACGAGCTGTCCAACGGACTGCTGATGCGGTCGGATGTACACAGGCTCTTCGATGCCGGCTATGTCACTGTTACACCGGAATACCGGCTCGAAGCCAGTGACGCCATGAGGGACGACTTCAATGACGGGAAGAACTACCTCGCGCTGCACGGGCGCGAGGTGTGGACGCCGCAGGGGACGGATGTGCGGCCCGACCCTGAGGCCTTGAGATGGCACAACGAGAGAGTGTTCAGAGGATAGGAGATCTTCGTGAGCCGGTATGATGCCCTGACTCAGTATCTGTCGGACCGGGGGGAGCCTGAGGTAATTCTCACCTTTGAGGAATTGGATGAAATCCTCGGCGGCCTCCCCAACTCGGCTCGTCAGTACTCGGCGTGGTGGGCGAATAAGATCTCGAGTCAGCCTCACGCTCGCGGGTGGCTGAATGCGGGGAGGCTTGCCAGTCCAGATTTCGTCGGCGGTCGGGCCACATTCTCCTTGGTGTCGGAAGATTCGGAGAGCCTCATCGAGGACGCGGATCGTGAGAACCGAACCGACCTCGCCACGAGCTATATCGAGAGCACCATCTCTCTAGAGCGGGACCTGGAGGCCCACCTCGCCGAAAACCTGGATTCCCTCGAGCCCGGCCTGGACCTCATCGGGCGCCAAGTGACGATCGATGTGGGCCGGGTGGACCTTCTCGCGCGGACTGCTGAGGGCCAAAAGGTGGTGATCGAGGTCAAGGTCGGGGAGGCTAAGGACGCCGCTATCGGTCAGATCTCTCGCTACATCGGGTGGTACCGCCGAGCTGACGGCGCCACACCCCGGGCGATCCTCATCGCTGCCGCCTTCCCAGACCCTGTTCGTTACGCGGCAGAAGCTGTTGACGGGTTGACGCTGGTCTCGTATCGAGTGGCCTTTGAGTTCGAAGACGGTGGACTACCAGACGTAGAGAATGACTAGTTCTCAAGACCGATTGACACGGCTGGTCGAGTACTGTGGCCAGGAAGGTAGGGTTTGTCCCATGCCCAGGGCCTGGGATCGACTGTACAAAATTCTCCTAAAAGGAACTCCCCGTCATGAGCGGCCCCCCCGCCCCCTCATTCTGGCTGCTTGGCACACTCCCGGATTAGGAAAGATCCTCCGACTCCAAGAGCAGCTGAGATGGGCCCAGGATCACGGCCGGATTCAGGATGCGGAAGAGTTTCTGCGGTCTCTACCGGAATCTGAATGGTTCAAGATCGGGAGTTGAATCGTGGGCAGTGAGGTCTACTCCGGCTCCAATGAGATCCGCATCTCCTGGTCGCCCTCCTCCCCCCGCCCCACCATGAACTCCATCAGGTCCTCCTGGCGCGGCTGTCCGAACGCCAACCGGTACACCGCGAGCCCCTTCTGCAGGCGGCTCAGCTTCCCCACCTCCCGGCTGTACGGGAAGACCGGCACCCGCCGCTCCACCTTGGCGCCGCCCGCCACTTCGTAGATCCAGTAGGGCACCAGGTCGTTGGTCCCCTCGGGCCGGGCCTCGGCCGCGGCGCGGAAGAGGACCGCCCACGGATCGTCGGCTCCGTTCATCCTCTCCCGGAGCGCCGGCAGCCCCCACCGGAGCGCCACGTTCCGACGCACCGCGTGTCCCTTGTAGCGGTGGACGCGGCCCTCCCTCTGCTCCAGGTCCACCGGGTTGGACGGCAGGTTCCAGTGGTAGACGGCGTGGCAGTACGGGTGGAAGTCCAGGCCTTCCTGGCCCACCGAGGTCGAGGCCAGGATGAAGGGCTGGAAGGGGGAGTTGAAGGCCGCCCGCACCGTGCCCACTCGGGTCAGCGTGCTCTGCTGGTCGTCCTTCAGGTCCCCGAAGCGGAGCGCGAAGCGCGTACGGAGATGGAAGCGGTTGAAGGACAGCCGTCCTGCCCGGGTGAGCCGCAGCTCGTCGGCCGAGATGCGCGAGGTCCGGATGGAGAGCGCGTCCGCCATGGCGGCGGCCACCTCCTCGACCACCTCCTCCGGAGCGTGGTCGGCCAGCCCCAGCGACTCGCGGAGCTGGTGGGCGTACTCGTCCAGGACCGCCTGCAGGTTCCCGTGGACGGCGTGGCGGAGGACGAGGCGCCAGTAGGGCGCGTCGTCTCCGGCGCGGAGAAGCAGGATGCTCTGGGGCAGGTTCAACATGGTCCGGAAGCCGTCCGCCACGGTGGCGGAGGCGCGGAGACGGGCGCGGTCCCGATCCGTCGGGCCCAGCCCCGGCGCGATCCTTCCGAGGGCCCGCCAGGCGCAAACGGCGGGACTCCCCAGCGCGAGGTCCACCAGCACCTCGACCAGATCGTCGGGGGGAGGGCCCAACTCGTCGTCCAGGGCTCCCTCGGCGGCCCGCCGGAAGAGCTCCGCGTGGCGGGGGAGCCACTTGTCGCCCTGACCGCCCAGGTCTCCCTGCCAGCCGGTCTGATTGTCGAGCCAGCGGAGGGTGTCGCGCTCCCACGGCCGGTCGAGGATGGCGAGCGCGGCCCAGTACCAGCGCTGGTCGGCGGGACCGTCTCCCCCTCGGGGCCACGTCCCGCTCCTGCGGAGCCGGTCCTCGATGCGCGCGGCCGCCACCTTCCGTGCCTCCGCGGCCGCCAAGGGCCGTCCGTTCCCGAACTCCAGGGCGAGGGCGAGGGGGTCGGCGGCCTCCGCCAGGGCCCGGCACGGATACATGAGCGCCAGGGTGGGCATGCCGGTGAGCCGACCGCGGCTCTCCGTGTACTGGAGTAGGGGGCTCTGCCGCTCGTGGAGGTCGTGGTACCGGGTGTCGAGGCCCGCCTCGGTGACGATGCGCCGCTCGACCTCGTAGGAGACGGTGGCGGATAGAGCGTCGGGCACCACGTTCCAGGCCGAGAAGACCAGCGCCTTCGTGAAGCGGGGGACGTGGGCGTAGGCTCCCCCGGGCTCGAGGTAGGGGAGGGACGGGTGGGCCCAGAGGAGGCGCCATTGTCCGGCCTCCACCATCTCCTGCACCAGGGTCCGCAGGCGCCCGTTCCCCAGGTCCACGTCCCCGTACCCCTCCACCGTGCCCTCGCTGAGCAGGAGCTCGTCGTGCTCCCTCACGGCCCGTCTCAGCCCCTCCGACGGCTCGTGGGCCGCCTCCTGCAGCTTCTCCTTCAGCTTGTAGCCTTTCATGAAGTGGAGCAGGTGGGGAGCCGACTTCCAGTACTCCACGGTGTCCTGGGCGTCCAGCGCGTCGGAGACGGCCGAGAGGAAGCGGGCCTGCCGGAGGTCCTCCCGGGACGGGTGGGTCGGATGCTCCACCGTGCGGACCATGGAATCCCGCGCCTCCGTCCGCCCTACCCGCTCCGTGCGGACCATGACGGAGCGCAGGGTGCGCTCGATGGCGCCTCGGGCGGCTTCCAGCTCGGGGTCGTCGGTGCGGTAGAGGCCGCGCCGGAAGGTGCGCAGGTGCTCCTCCAGGACGGCGCGCTCGCCCGGATCCTCCAGGAGGAAGTCCAGCGTGCGCAGGAAGTCCCGGTAGTGGTCCTCGTCGTCTCTGCTGAGCGTGAGCGGCTTGTAGGGGGTCGCCGAGAGCAGGAGGACCCGGACCCGGTGGCCCTCGGGGGCGTCGAACTCGGTCACGGCCCGGGCCAGCTCCGCCGCCTCGTCGTCCCCGTCCAGGAGGTCCTGGAATCGCTGGAACTCGTCCATGATCACCAGGTCGGGCTCCAGCGCCTGCACGCAGGTCCGGGCCAGAAGGTGGCGAAGATCCCCGACCAGGGCGTACCGGGGATGGCTGTCCTCCCAGGGCGGGTCCTCGCGCGGCTCGCGGAAGCGGTGGGCGAGCTCGTGGATCCGTTCCTGGAGCCCCCGGTCTTCCCGGACCCCCTCCACGAAGCGCCTCGCCAGCATCTCGTTGATGGGCTCCCTGGACTCGGCGATCCGCGCCTGGAACCGAGGCAGGTCCACGCCGCAGCGCAGCAGGTGTACGAGCGGCTGGCGGAGCTCCGGGAACTCCGGGGCCAGGAGGCGGTGGAGAAGCACCCGCTCCTCCCAGCGCCCGCCGCTGGAGCGGAGGTTGAAGGTGGTGCCCGGGGTGAAGGACACGAAGTTGACCCGATTGCCCTCGAGCTGGTGGAGCTGCTGGGGGAGGAGGGTCAGCCGGGTGGCCATGGCGAAGGTGTCGTCGCCGAGCACGTTGAGGCGGTTCACGTTCTGCTGGGCGATGGCCGCGTTGGAGCAGACGTAGACCACGTCGATGCGCATGTCCTCGTTGGTGCGCAGATGGGCCAGCGTCCGGGCGATGATGCCCCGGGCCACAAGCGTCTTCCCCAGCCCCACCTCGTCGGCCACCAGGAAGCGGGGCGTAGGCCGCTCGTCCAGCCACATCCGGCGGAAGACGTAGTCCACGGTCCTGCGCTGGAAGTCC
>CAZKJJ010000002.1:0-25126 GCA_964553055.1 uncultured Acidimicrobiia bacterium | reverse complement strand
CGCGCATCCTCCTCTGGTGTTGGCAGACGGAACACGACGTTGGACACCGACCTGCTGTGCTCGTCAGCAGGGGACCGGTAGTAGCCGTTGCTGCGTTCGATGGCCTCGTATACGAGGGCCGCCTTCCGGGCGGTGGAGGCCTCGAGCGCGGGAACACCACCCTGGTCGGCCAACCAGGCCAGCACCTCTCTCATGAAGTAGATCTGGAAGGTGGGTGGCGTGTTGAACAAGGAGTCAGAGCGAGCGTGGGTCTCGTAGCTCAGGTAGGAGGCGAGCCGGCTGTCCTGGCCGTAGGCGGACCTTCGAACGAACACCACTGCCAGCCCCGCGGGTCCGAGGTTCTTCTGGACCCCTCCGTAGACGAGATCGAACCGATCCCAGGGAATGGGCCGCATCAGGAACTCGGAGGAGACGTCAGCGACGAGAGGGACCTCGGTCTCCGGCCAGGCCGGGTAGCGGATTCCCTCGATGGTCTCGTTCGACGTGATGTGCAGGTACTTCGTACCCGGATGTAGGTCAAGGTCGGCTGCCGAAGGCGCGCGGGTGAAGCCGGACTCCTGCCCGTCCCACGCCTGATAGGCCGCTCCCGCTCGGCTGGCGTCCTCGAAGGCCCGCAATGCCCACGATCCGGTGAGGGAGTAGGCGGCTTCCTGTCCGGCGCCGAGCAGATTGAGTGGCACCATCGCGAACTGCAGGGTCGCACCGCCCTGGAGGAGGAGGATCGCGAAGTCGTCCGGCGCTCCAGTCAGCGACCGCAGGCGCTCGATCGCCTCATAGTGAACTGCCTCGTACGTTGCGCTCCTGTGGCTCATCTCGATGATCGACATGCCAGTCTCCCTGTAGTCGAGCAGCTCGCTCTGGGCCTTGCGGAGCGCTGACGGAGGAAGGGTGCATGGCCCTGCCGAGAAGTTGAAGACCCTGGTCATGGATGCTGGTAGGTGGAGATACCGATGACCGCCTCGATGTCATGCAACGCCATGAGCACGTCCTCGGAGACGGGCCCTGAGAGATGCATGGTGGCCACGGCGACGCGGGCACCCTGAAAGATCTGGTTTTCCATCTGCTCGACGTTGAGGTCGGCGCTGCGGAGCACCTTGAAGACATCAGACAGGACTCCGACCTCGTCGAAGTGCCTCACTGCGAGCACCACCGCGCCGAGTGGCTGACTTACGAGGTTGACGCAGTTGAGAACGACCCCCCTGGCGAAGGAGTCGACGATCCTCACCACTTGATCTGAGATCGCTTCCTGCGCCTGTCTGGTCGACGCCCCGATGTGGTGGGTGCCGTAGACGTTGGGGTGTCGCGCCAGCTTCGATTCGAAGTCGCCCTCTGCGTGACCAGGCTCGTCCGGGTAGACGTCGAGCCCCACACGCAGGCCCTTGGTGTCCACGGCTGCAAGAAGGGCCTCCGCGTCGATCAGCTCCCCCCGCGAGGTGTTGATCACCACCGCCCCGGAGCGCAGGCGGTCCAGGAACGGCCTTCCGATGATGCCAACGGTGGCGTCCGTGGCAGGCACGTGGAACGTGACGATGTCAGACCGCTCGGCGAGGGACTCGAGGTCCGCGACGAGGTGCACGGGAATCTCGCTGATGCGATCCGCGATGCCCTGGGCCCTATCCGGCTTGGCAATGCCGAGGACCACCATGCCGAAGGCTGCTGCCCGCTCGGCAACGGCCAGTCCGGTCTCTCCTAGGCCCACGATCCCGATCGTCCTGCCGAACAGTCCGTCGGCGTTAGCGAAACGCTTCTTGTCCCATCGGCCCTGCCTGAGCAACACGACGTTGTCCGGGATGCTCCGATCGATCGCGAGGATCAGGCCCATCGTCAGCTCCGCGACCGCTGCTGCGTTCTGGCCCGGCACGTTCGAGACGTAGATCCCCTTGTTCGCGGCCGCCTCCGTGTCGATCGTGTTGACACCGGCTCCCGCTCGAATGATCAGCAGCAGCGCATCTGCAGCTTCGATCGTCGTAGCAGCTACGGGAGTGGAGCGGACGATCAGGACATCTTGCCCCTTCAGAGCATCTGCAAGGTGAGCGGCGGCGAGGTCCGGTTGAAAGGTCACGTCGTGGCCGAGGCCCTGCAGCCTGGCCTGTGCGACCTCTGAGATTCGATCCGCGACGAGGATCCGCATCTCGCCAGAAGTTAGTCAAGGCACACGTCCCACAGGGTCTCGCATGCTCGGCAGCGCCCGGCCTGCAGGACCCCTGAACGGCGGAGGACCCGGAGACACTTCAGCACGTGCCGCTGCGAGAGGACTAGCTCGCAGGTCTCCAGGTCCAGGTGGTCCGAGTTGGAGTCGCCAACTTCTCCCTTACGGGGAGGAGCGGCTCCTGTGGCCGCTCAGCGCTCGGCCACCTCCCGAGTCCTATCAATACTGTCAATCACTGTCGGACCACCTCCTTTCTCGGTGACGCGATTCTGCCACAGTTGCGGAGCAGCGGGCGCGTACATTCGGGAATGCGCGCGAACTCCTCCTGGTTGGTCCATGACGATGACCCGCGCCGTCTGGCATGGAGCAGTGCTCGCCGAGAGCGATGACACGATCTTGATCGAGGGCAACCACTACTTCCCACCTGCCGACCTCAACTGGGACTACTTCATACCGAGTGACCGGCACACGACGTGCTGGTGGAAAGGCGTCGCCAGCTACTACGACGTCGTCGTGGAAGGACAGACCAACGCGGCCTCGGCTTGGTACTACCCGAAGCCGAGCCAGGAGGCCCACCAGATCAAGGATCATGTGGCGTTCTGGCGTGGGATCCGAGTAGAAGGCTGAGCACCGGAAGGTCCGGCCGACTACCCGGCACGACGCGGTAGGCTGCGCGACTCCTTCTCTCACCTGGAGGTTTCCCTTTGCGTCGGTTGTGGGTCGTCGCCGTGCTGCTGGCATCGACGGCATGTGCTGGGGCGGGTGGAGGCGCGGTGGCAGCGACGGTGAACGGAACCGACATCGCGGTCAGCGAGGTCGAGGCTGCAGTGTTCGACTCCGAAGGGGGCCTCACGCCCGAGCAAATGGCCCAGTACCTCGGGCTCCTCGTGCAATGGACAGCCGTTTCGCAGCGGGCAGAGGCGGACTTCGGCCTCGTTCCCCAGGAAGCCGACATCGACGCCAGAGTCCAGAGCTTGGTGACGCAACTCGGCGGCGGAGCCAGCCTCGAGCAGTTCCTCGAGTCCCAGGGCATCTCGGAGGAGGGTCTCCGCCATTTCGCCTCGACGCTCGTCATCTCGGAGGAGCTGCGGGACCTCGTCTCGTACCAGGAGGTCTCCGAGGTCGAGGCGCAGCAAGCGCTCGAGTCCGATCCCGCGTCTTGGACGGAAGTGTGCGCTTCGCACATCTTGGTGCCCACCGAGGGCGAAGCTGTCGAAGCGCTCGACTTGATCCAGGGAGGGGACGAATTCGGTGCCGTGGCCCGCCAGTTCTCGCTCGACACGACGAGCGCTGTCTCAGGAGGTGACCTGGGATGCGGTCCTGCTTCCTCGTACGTGCAGGAGTTCGCCAACGCCACACTGACAGCCGGGCTCGGCGAGGTGGTGGGACCGTTGGAGACCGTCTTCGGATTCCATCTCGTGACCGTCAGAGACCGCACCGTGTCTTCTGTGGCCGAGGTGCGCGAGGTCCTCACAGAAGAAGCAGCCCAGAATGCCGTCAACGACTGGATCATGGATGCGATCCTGTCCGCCCAGGTGGACGTCGATGCTCGCTACGGAACGTGGGTGACCGACCCCAACCCGGGAGTGGTCGTATCTGGCTGACGTGTGTGCGGGGCCTGCTCAGCGCTCAGGCGCCATCCACGTCTCGACGTTCCAGGTGAAGCCGGCGGGTGTGGGATTCATGACGAACCCTTCGAGCGATCTCGGCCAATGGGCGGCGCTGACAGGCTCTGCGTACAGCGGGATGATGATCGCCTCCTCGGCGATGAGCTCCTCCGCCTCCCTGATCAACACGCGCAGCTGAGTCCTGTCGACGGTGGTGCGCATCTCTTCGAGGAGCTGCCCGTACCGGATCGAGGCATCGTCCTGCACTGAGGAGTCGAACGTTCCCCAGCGGTAGAAGTTGGTCGTGCCGCGAACATCAGCGGGATCGAACACGTCGTGGAACCTCACGAGTCCTGCCAGCCCTGGCGAAGACTGCCAAGCCCAGGCCGACGCGTCCCAGCGCCCGCCGCTGACCGTCTCACCGAAGAACACCAATGAGTCCTCGGGCGTGGCCACGAAGTCCATGCCGACGCTGTTGAGCATCTCACCCAGCATCTCGGAGAGGCGGAGGCGGTCCTCGTTGCTCCCGTTGACCGTGAAGATCACCTTCAACTCGCCAGGCCCGCGGTTCTCGTCGGCGTCCCTGTCGGCATCCGCGGCCGCCAGCAACTCGTCTGCCTTCGCAGGGTCAAAGGCGTACGGGGCCCAGGGGTGCTGGCTGACGGCGCTGTTGTAGATGCTCGAGTACGAATCGAGGGACTCGGCAAGACCGCCGTACAGCTCTTGCGCGATACGGTCGCGGTCGATGGCGAAGGCGACAGCCTGGCGGTAGTCGCGGTACTCGTTGAGGCTGTCCGGGTTCCTGTCGAGGCGGCCTGGCCCGAATTGGAAGTTCAGGTGGATCCAGACGGGGCCTCCCTCGGTGTCGACTGCGGCGCCGAGCGTGCGCAACGCGGTGGCCTCCTCAGCGCTTGGCATCCCCTCCGAGCCCTGCATGATGTCGATCTCTCCGCTCCGGAACGCGGCCAGGCGCTCTGCGGGGTCCTCGATGAATCTGAACTCCACTTCGTCGAGGAATGGGAGCAAGGTGCCTGTCTCCCGATCGGTCTTCCAGTACGCGTCGTTTCGAATGAAGGTCATCGACTCACTGGGCGTCCACTCTTCGAGTGTGAAGGGCCCTCCCGAGATCCAGGTCCTGTCGTCCCAGTGGAGCGCCAGGTTGCTGCCCTGTACGACATGAGCGGGGAGGATCACGTCGAACAAGCCCTCGTATTGGATCGTCGGGACGGCCAGTGTGTAGCTGAACCGCTTGTCCACAAAACTCGAGGAGAGGATGTCTTCGTAGACGCCTCTCGGGATGGCGTAGCGCTCGTCGAGGATCGAGTCGAGCGTGAATTGGAAGTCCTCGCCCGTGATGGGGACGCCGTCCGCCCACCGCGCCTCCTGCTTGATGTCGTACGTGACCGTCATGGTCCCGTCCGGGTTCACGACGACGCCTCCGTTGGCGACGGTCGGGAGGTCCACGACCACTTCAGGGGTCAGCTCCCCGCTGGTGCCATCGACGTCCTGGACCCCAGCCGACCATACCTGGGCTATCAAGCGCACCGTCTCGACCTGTTCGCCTGCGAAGAAGGGGTTCAGCGTGAACGGCTCCTCAGCGAGTCCGATGACCACCCTGCCGCCGTGGACCTCGGGCAGCACCACGGTCGTGGACGTTGTCGGGGGGATGGTGAGCGGGAACGTGGTGGCAGGCGTCGTGGTCGGATCGGACGCCTGGCTGCACGCAGCGACGAATGCCGTCAGCATGATGGTCCTGAGGTTCAGGTACCGCACTCGCTCGCACCGGTCGTGCTCTGGGCGTCCGCCCCGTTGGCGATGACCTGATCCACCTTCCACCGGATCCGGTCGACGTCTGGGATCGGGTACCCCTCGATGCGGCCATCGTTGTAGACAGGAGGAACGAGACCCACGGTGGCGATGTCCTCGAAGTCGGTGGCCGCGAGGACCTGGACCATGTCTGGGAGGAAGCTGAGCGGGATGTTGGTGATGACGGAGCTCTCAACCGCGTCCGCGATAGCCGTGAACGAACGCAGGACCCTCACAGGATCGGCCTCCGCGGCGACTGCTCTGAGCATGCACCGCTGTCTGACCATACGGGCGTAGTCCGAGGATCCCCTGCGCCAGCGGACGTAGGCGAGGGCCTCATTGCCGCTCAGATGGTTCCATCCCGGCTCGACGCTGACGCTCGCTTTGGGAAGGCCTTCCTCGGATGCCGAAACCGTCACGTGGAGCGGGTCGAGGACCATCACATCCACGCCGCCCATGGCGTCGACGAGCTTCACGAAGCCCTCCATGTTGACGAGCATCCAGTAGTCGATGTGCAGGTCGAGCAGGTGCCCGATCACGTCGGACAGGGCATCCATCCCGGGATCGGGAGATCCCGGGTAGCTCGAATGCCATTCGTTCGTCCTGCCGTAGAGAGCGTTCAGGATCTCGGGATAGCACTCGCACGACTCGAACTCCGGAGGCTCCGGTACGCCGTCACCATCCTCGTCGAGCCAGTGATCGGGAAACCCGTCCTCGTTCTCGTCGATCTGAGCGAGCTTCGCCTCCGCCTCCTCCCACATGTCCCGCTCGAGACCGACGAATGCCTCCTCGAAGCGGTGTGGCAACGGGACGAGGCGGAAGTTCCTTGGGATCCCGAACAGGGCACCCTGCCCCGTCGCCACGCTGACCGTGCCCACGATCATCGTGTCCGTGCGGAGCCCCGACCGTCCAGGGCCCTCGTCTCCCCCGGCGAAGAGAATGGTTATCCGCTCGTCCTCGATCCGCTCTGCGAACGGCTGGAAGGGGGCACCCGCACTCGCAGAAGCGGACAGCCTCGGGTGGATGGCGATCGCGTCCGGGTCACCGACCCCCGCCTCGAAGATCATGCCGAGAGACTGATAGGTGACGATCACCGATTCGGTCAGAGTGCGGTTCGCCACAACGGGATCCTCGGTGCCGTTCGCCTCTGGGAGCGCGGGGGGAGCCACGGACCCGACGGGCTCTTCCTCCGTGAGGAACACCCTCTCGAGCAGATCGATCCCCCGTAACCCGTAGGCGCCCGCGATGGCGTGAGGGACGGCTACGACGACGAGGACTGCAGCCAGGGAGAGGACAGTTGCCACAGCCCTCCCGTTCGATCCTTTGGTGATGAGATAGGCGTCGGCAACCGCGAAGAGCCGCCACGCCAACACCGCCAGGTTCCCCGCGAAGAGAGCCCACAGAGCTCGCGGCTGCACCAGCAACGACACGATGTCCGTCATTCCCAGGGCGGCCCCTGCGACGAGAGCCCCCAGAAGGAGGATCACGGCAGGCGCAAACACGATCAGGCCCCGTCCCAACCTTCCCGCATACCACTGCCCGGCACCCGGAACCAGAGCGGACAGGACCGCGGCCAGCGCAGGGCTCTTCCTCCCCAAGACCACAGAAGAAGCCTCCCTGCCCTCCACAGGCTCTGTGCCGCCCATCACCGCGAGGCTAGGGCTCATATCCAGCTATGAACAGGGTGGTTTTGCCCCCTGACCTGGGACGGAGCGCCCGGGAAGGCAGGCGTATCATCGTGTGAGCATGCGGAGTTCCCCGTGACACCTCCCGAACGCCTTCCGTGGACGGGCGACGACGAAGCCGATCGGCTGCTGGGGCGAGATCCTCTCGCACTCGTCATCGGCATGCTCCTCGACCAGCAGTTCCCCATGGAGCGGGCCTTCTACGGTCCTTACGTGTTGCAGCAGCGCCTGGGGACCGACCTCGATGCAAGAGTGATCTCCGACTACGACCCCGAGGCCCTGGAGGTGATCTTCAAGGGTCCACCTGCCATTCACCGGTTCCCCGGCTCGATGGCCAGGAGGACGCAGGACCTCTGCGGTCACATCGCCGAGCATTACGAGAGCGAGGCAGACCGAATCTGGCTGACCGCCTCGAGCGCGGAGGAGCTCCTGCGCAGGCTCGAAGCTCTACCCGGATTCGGAACGGCGAAGTCTCGAATCTTCGTCGGCGTAGTCGGGAAGCGCCTCGGGGCGGGACCCCCTGGCTGGGAGGACGTCGCAGCAGACTGGGCGTCGATCGCGGACGTGGCTTCGTACGAGGACATCGGCCCGCTGCGTGAGGCGAAGCGCGCGGCCAAGAAGCGAGCCTGAGCAGGAGGCTCCACGACATCGTCGAGGGTGTCGATAGGACGGCTTCATATACTCGGTGCGTGGAACCCTCATCGATCTGCATCGTCGGCGTAGGCGCCATGGGAAGCGCGCTCTTGGCGGGGCTGACGAGAGCCGGTTGGGATCAGGAGAACATCAGTCTCGTCGTGCGTCGTCCTGATCAGGTCCACCAACTCATCGAGAAGACGAGATGCAGGTGCTCCACCGACGCGGCCGCCTCCGTGAAGGGAGCGGAGGTCGTGGTCCTCGCTGTGAAACCGCGGGATGTGTCCGCGGTGCTCGGCGAGCTCGCCGGTCACCTCACGGAAGGACAGGTCGTGCTGTCGTTGGCGGCGGGTGTTCCGACGTCTGCCATCGAGTCCGCCCTCGAGGGGGTTCCCGTCGTCAGGGCGATGCCAAACACCCCTGCCCTCGTTGGAGAGAGCATCACAGGCATGGCGGGTGGTGCGCGGGCGGGTGAGGAGGCACTGGCGGTCGCAGAACGGGTGCTCACGGCAGTCGGCGGCGTGATCCGGATGGAGGAAGCTCTGCTCGACGCCGTCACCGCGGTTTCAGGCACGGGCCCTGCCTATGTGTTTCTGCTGGCAGAGGCTCTCACGGAGGCTGCCCTTCGCGAGGGCATTCCTCACTACCTCGCTGCGGAGCTGGTCAACCACACGCTCAGGGGAGCAGGGTCGTTGCTGATCGAGACAGAGCTGACTCCCTTCGAGCTGCGGGCGCAGGTCACCTCGCCTGGAGGCACCACAGCGGCTGCGATGCACATCCTGGAGGAGCGGGGCTTCAGAGCGCTGATCGAGGATGCGGTCCGGGCGGCAGCCGCGCGATCGCGCGAGCTCGGATCCAGAGTCGACCGCGACCCATGAGCCTGTTCTCCCGTTTGGTGTTGGCCTTCACCGAGCGGCCATTGGTAGAGGCATCGTTCACCCGGCTCGGTGTCGGGAGGAGGCTGGTGGAGCGCTTCGTGGCAGGGGAGCAGTTGGATGACGCCGTGGCGGTCGCCCTCGGGCTCAACGAGTTGGGCATGCTGGTCTCGCTCGACCACCTTGGGGAGCACGTCCACAGTCTGGAGACGGCGGAACGCGCTTCAGCCGACTACCTCGCCTGCCTCGACCGGATCGGCGCTGAGCAGCTCGATGCCAACATCTCCGTCAAGCTGACCCAGCTCGGACTGGGCATCGACGAGGAGCTGTGCCGGAAACACATCGACGTCCTGGCCGAGCGCGCCCGCGAGCTGGGGACCACGGTCTCCATCGACATGGAGGACAGCCATCACACCTCAGACACCCTCAGCATCTACAAGGAGGCGCAGCAGCGGCACGGCAACCTGGGTGTGGCTGTGCAGGCGTACCTACACCGTACGAACGCCGACCTGGAGGAGCTGGTCGATCTCGAGGGCCACGTCCGTCTGTGCAAGGGCGCGTACCTGGAGGAGCCAGGGATCGCCTACCAGAGCAGAGGCGCCGTCTCCTCGAGCTTCCGCGAGGCGCTCGACCGGTTGATGGCATCTGAGCACGTCACGCCGGCGATCGCGACGCACGATGAGGAGCTCATTTCGAGGACCCTTCACCTGTCCTCGGTTCGAACAGGACCCTACGAGATCCAGATGCTGTACGGCATACGGACTGCGAGACAGAGCGAGTTGGTCTCTTCGGGGTACCCGCTCCGGGTCTACGTGCCGTACGGATCCGAGTGGTACCCGTATCTGACCCGAAGGCTGGCGGAGCGGCCTACGAATCTCCTCCTCTTCTTCCGTGCTGTCCTTGGCGATTGACCCCTGCGCATGCCTCCCGAGCTGCCCGTAACATGAGTCGACGACGCGAGAGGTGATGGCATGCTCAGGCGGTGGTGGGAATACATCAAGCAGCTCTTCCGAGGGGCCTCGGACAAGGCCATGGATCCCGAGGTCGAGGTCGAGATGGCGATCCGCCAGGCACAGGAGCAAGACCGCGCGCTCCGTAATCAAGCCGCCAAAGTGGTGGCACATCGAACGCAACTCGAATCCAACATCGAGGACGCCGCAGACCAGGTAGGCGAAGCCAGGGAGATGGCGAAGCAAGCACTGCTGCGAGCCCAGGCAGCCTCCGATGAGGGAGACGCGGCGAGTGCCGAGAAGTGGACGTCGACGGCGCAGGCCATGGCGATGAAGTTGCAGGCCGCCGAGAACAACCTCACCGGCCTGAAGGACCAGTACGAGGTCGCCATAGGGCAGGCAGAGGAGGCCAAGAGGGCCGTGCAGCAGAACGCCATGCGCCTCCAGGAGCTGGCGGCCAGGCGCTTGGAGCTGCTTGGCAGCCTTCAACAGGCCAGGATGCAGGAGGAGGTCAACAAGGCGGTTGATTCGATATCTGCGACTTCGGACCTCGAGATGCCCAGCCTCGCCTCAGTCGAGGACAAGATCGACCGTCGGCTCGCCGAAGCAAAGGCACACGCCGAGCTGCGTGAGGTGACACCGGAGGGGGCGGTGGCCGAGCTCCGTGAAGCAGTCTCGATGGCGCAGGCAGACGCCAAGCTGGAGGAGCTGAAGACGGAGCTCGGGCTGAGCTGACCTTCACAGGAGCAGGCAGAGGGCAGCTCCTACAATCGGGCTCCGCTCTCGATCCGAGGACTGCATGCGCCGACCGACAGCCAGCGGGATCATCCTCGGGCTTGGCGCCGTTTCGGCGGCGGGCGTTCTGCTGTTGTGGGTCCTCGGCTCCCTGCCCTCCCACCCGGTACCCGACGTGGGTAGGGAGGTCTTCGGGAACATTCCCGGCGCGATCGTGGCGGTGTTCTACATGGCGAGCACTGCATTCGTGTTCCTCCTGTTCTACTTCTTGTCCTTGCGCGCCCGTAACTGGGAGCGGGGGACGGAGGCAAGGCGCACGGGGAGATGGAGCGAACGAATCAGCTCCCTCCTCGGGGGACTGTCAAACCGCACAGTCGCCCGCGACCGCCCATCGGGGCTGATCCATGCCGCCATCTACTACGGGTTTGTGGTGCTGTTCCTCGGCACGGTCACTCTCGAAATCGACCACATCCTTCCAGCCGACCTGAAGTTCCTGAGCGGAGCCTTCTACCAGGCGTACTCGTTCGTCCTGGACGCAGCAGGGCTCGTCTTCCTGGCCGGCCTGGCGGGAGCAGCCGCTCGCAGGTATGGCGTGCGCCCGTGGCGCCTTCGGTCGAAGACCACACGAGAGGATGGCTGGACGTTGAGCCTGCTGGCCTTCATCGGCGCGACGGGTCTTCTGACGGAGGCGGCTCGAATCGCACTCGACGGCAGGCCGGCGTACGAAGCTTGGTCCTTCGCCGGCTACCGCCTCGCAGCGGTCGTCCCTGCCGGATGGCACCAGTGGCTGTGGGTCGTGCACGCCATGGCCTTCATGGTGCTGCTGGTGGCGATCCCTGTGACCAAGCTCCGGCACATGTTCACCTCCCCTGCCAACCTGTTCCTCTCGCCGCGGGACCGTCCGAAGGGGGCGATGAGACCGATGCCGAACCTGCTCGAGGTCACGGACGTCGAGAGCGTGGGTGCGGCAACGGTCTCTGACTTCACCTGGAAACAGCTCCTGGACACGGACGCCTGCACCGTGTGCGGCCGATGCACGGCGGTATGCCCTGCCAACAAGACGGGCAAGCCTCTCGACCCGCGAGAGATCGTGCTGAAACTGGGTGAGGTGGCTGCTGCAACTGGAACGCCGGCCGTGTCTCCAACCGTCAGCACTGCAGGAGCGATCACGGTGTCTGTAGACAACGTCTTCGAACGGGTCACGCCAGAGGAGCTCTGGGCATGCACATCGTGCCGAGCCTGTGACGAGGCATGCCCAGTTGGCATCGAGATCCTCGACAAGATCCTCGACATGCGTCGGTATCTGGCGCTCATGGAGGCGAACTTCCCTCCCGAGTTGGGTAAGACCTACTTGGCCCTCGAGAACCAGAGCAACCCCTATGGGATCGACCAGCAGCTGCGGTCCGCGTGGACATCACAGCTGGACTTCGAGGTCAAAGTGCTCGGGTCGGAGGACGTTGTCTCAGCCGAGTACTTGTACTGGGTCGGATGTGCTGGATCCTTCGACGAGCGCAACGTGAGGGTGACCGTGGCGACAGCCAGGCTGCTCCATGAGGCGGGTGTCGACTTCGCGATCCTCGGACCGCAGGAGCTCTGCTCTGGCGACCCGGCGCGTCGGTCGGGAAACGAGTTCCTCTTCCAACAGCTCGCGCAGCAGAACATCCGGACGCTGGACGACTTCGGTGTCGAGAAGGTGATCACGCAGTGTCCCCATTGCTTCACGGCGCTCGCGAACGACTATCCGCAGCTCGGAGGGTCGTATCAGGTGCTGCACCACAGCCAGGTACTGATGGACCTGTTACGTAGCGGAAAGCTCGATCCGAAGGCGAACGGCTCCGGCAAGATCGCCTACCACGACCCCTGCTATCTGGGGAGACACAACGACATCTATCTGGCTCCCCGTGAGGTCGTGGCGTCCATCGCGGGTATCGAGGTGGTCGAGCTTCCCAGAAGCGGAACGAAGAGCTTCTGTTGCGGCGCAGGGGGCGGCCGCATGTGGATGGAGGAGCGAACGGGCAAGAAGGTGCAGATCGAGAGGACGGAGGAGGCGCTGGCGAGTGGAGTGGATGAGATCGCGGTGGCCTGTCCCTTCTGCTACATCATGATCGACGACGGCGTTGCGGAGCTCGGCAGGGCCGACGACGTGTCGGTGCGGGACATCTCGATGATCCTCGCGGATCGTGTCTTGGGCACTGCGGACTAGTCCCGAGGCGCGGTCCCTCTTTGTCCCTTCAGCCAGGCTCAGGCCGACGGTACATTCTGTTGGCAGCGTCGGCGTGGGAGGCCGGATGGCAGGAGGCACGTGTAGGGGGGCGGATCACACCTTCGGTGTGCCCGCTCCCGTCGGCGGGGGGCTGCTCCGGGCTGTCTGCGGGCCGTGCGGTCGTGTTCGCCTCGACGTCGAGGACGTCCGTCTCGGACCCAACGGCCTCTTCGCCTCCGCGCAGCGCCATGAGATCTTCTCGCCTTTGGTCGAGTATGCGGCTCTCTACGGGCACGAGCTGATCGAGGAGGCCCGCACGTTCGGTACCAGGCGAGGCTCTCCTGCGCCGGTCACAGCCTGAGCCTCCACCCGCGGGACCTCTCGGCCCCTGGCCATAGACTTGCCGGGTGGCAGGCCGGAGGACGAACCTGGCACTCGCCCTCGCCGTGATCGTGGCGTTGGGGACGGGGATAGCCTCCTTTCAGATCGGCACGGCGTCTGGTCGGGCGGTGGTCGTTGGGCACGGCGTCTTCAGCCTGGCCCTGATCGTGCTCTCACCTGCCAAGAGCCTCATCGCGCGTAGAGGGCTGGCCAGACCTCGAAGAGGACGGATGCTCTCGGTGGCCCTGGCAGGGGCTGCCGCCATGACGATCCTCACAGGGATGCTCTTCTCCACAGGCTTGGTGCTCCGCTACGGACCGCTCAGCGCGATGCAGGTCCATGTCGGCTCGGCGGTCGCCTTGGCGCTTCTCGTGGCTGCGCACATGATCACCAGGCCCGTCAGGCCGCGGACCACCGACGTGTCACGTAGGAACCTCCTTCGGCTCGGTTCGGTATCTGCAGCGGGGGGATTCCTCTGGTTGGCCGTGGAGGGAACGGGCCTGGCTGCGGGTTGGCGCGGAGCCTCCCGCCGCTTCACGGGGTCTCATGAGCAGGGTTCCTTCGAGCCCACCGAGATGCCGGTGACACAGTGGCTCAATGACGCGATCCCCCACCTCGGTACGACGTCGTGGCAGCTCAGGATCGACGCAGGTGAGGCCAGGCTCCTGACCTACGGCGACCTCATGCGGTTCGACGACCAGGTGACTGCCACGCTCGACTGCACAGGCGGCTGGTACTCCTCGCAGCTGTGGACGGGCGTCCGGCTCTCGGACCTGATGGGGCCGCTCGAAGCAGCCAGCATCAGGGTCGTCTCTCATACCGGATACGAGCGCAGGCTGCCCGTTCAGGATCTTCATAGAGTCTTCCTCGCCCACTCGGTGGGCGACGTTCCCCTCTCACCCGGTCACGGTGCTCCCGCTCGGCTCGTGGTACCAGGCAGGCGAGGCTTCTGGTGGGTCAAGTGGGTCATGGCACTCGTCGCCGATGAGCGGCCGGCGTGGTGGCAGCTCCCGTTCCCGACTGCGTGAGTCAGAGCTCGATGAACCCTGCCAGGCTCAACGATACGAGCACGACCGAGTGGTCTGTCATCTCGAAGTAGTCGATTCCCACTGCAGTGACCCTGCCTGTCCGTGAAGCTCCTGAGGCCCATTGCACCGTGACGCTGCCCGCTCGCTCCTCGACGGCGAGCAGTCTGTCCCGCAGCGTCGATCGACGCCTTGCCCAGAGCGCGGCGGCCGCCCGCTCCGCCTCCTCTATCCCTTCGAGGTGCTGCCGCATCCGTAGGGTCAGATCGACGAGATCGGGATGCTCGAGTGGATCATCCATGAACTGTTGACACTGTAGAACAACGTCATACATCGTGCTAGCAGGCACCGGGGGCGTTCTTTCGCGGGCTCGCAGCCTTCGGCGTAGCCTGAAGGTCATGGATCCGATATCGGTCGAGCTGGACAAGGAATGGCTCTCGGTCGCCGACATCTCCCGGTACATGGGGGTGTCGACGTACGTCGTGACGTCCGTCCTGAGGTCTGGCGACCTGCCGGGCGTGAAGTTCGGCAGGGAATGGCGGGTGGCGAGGGTCGACCTGGAGACATGGCTGAACGGGCGTCGCGACGGGGGACGCGGATGACTGGGCCAGCCCTCGCGCCGACCGGCCAGGAGGTGGCTGCCCGCGATCCTGTTTGGGGGGTGGTCGTCTGGAACGATCCGGTGAACCTCATGAGCTACGTCGTCTACGTCTTCCGCAAGCTCTTCGGCTACGACGAGCAGGAGGCGACCAGGCTCATGCTGCTGATTCATCGGCGAGGGAGAGCCGTCGTCTCGTCAGGGCCCATCGAACGCGCGGAGATGGACTGCTATCGCCTGCATCGCCACGGCCTCCACGCCACCCTCGAACCGGGATGACACACAGGTTTCGGTCTCTCCCCCATGGTGTGGGCGCCACCGTTCCCAACACGGAGGCGGACCTCTTGGCCGTCATTCCGGAGTTGCTCACCGAGGTCGCATCCGGGGATCCTGTGTGGTCCCGGTTCCATCCTGCCGCCTATCCCGCCGATCCGGTCGCCGATCGAGAATTCAGACGGCTGATCGAGCGTGATGCTGAGGCGGCTCGAAGCGTCGACCGCGCGACGTTCACGGAGTCGCTCGAGCGGGCTCGTATCGGGACCGTGCTGACGACGGAAGAGGGAGACGCGTGGTTGCGGGTTCTGAACGAGACACGCATCCTGCTCGCCATTCGCCTCGGCATCGAGATGGGAGACGATGGTTCGCAGGCCGCTGATCCTTCCCTCGAGGGCTTCTACGACTACCTCACTTGGCTCCAAGGCCAACTCGTAGCGGCGGCGTCTGGTGATCTGCCGTGAGCGGGTGGGGTCACTCCCGCTGATCGTGTCTTCTGGCGCGCTCGTGCTGGCTGCAGGCGAGTCGAGGCGGCTCGGCAGCGCCAAACAGCTCCTCCCGTGGGGAGGCGAGACGCTCCTTGCCAGCGTCCTGCGTCAGACGCTGGCGTGGCCTGTCGACGTGGTGTACTGCGTGCTCGGTTTCGAGGCCGAGCGTATCCTCGAGGAGGGGAGCCTGCCTGACGTGCCGGTGGTGATCAACCCCGAGTGGGCAACGGGCATGGCGTCCAGCCTGCGAGTCGGCCTCGACGCTATGACGCGCGATCCGAGACTCGAGAGGACCTTCATCGTGATGGGGGATCAGCCAGGGATCGACCTCGGCGTTGTGGAGCAGCTTCTGCAAGCCGCCGGCCGCACGACGGCACCCGTGGTGGTCCCACGGTATCGGTACACCTGGAGCAACCCTGTTCTGGTGGCTCGCAGACTGTGGGCCAGGCTCATGAGCCTGAAGGGAGACGAAGGAGCCAGGCGCCTGCTGAAGGCGCATCCCGAGTGGGTAGAGGAGGTCTGGTTCGACCTCCTCCCGCCGCGGGACGTGGACACCCGCGCTGATGTCGAGGAGCTCACGCCTCGGACTTGAGTCGGCTTGGCAGGGACCATGGCCCTCTGGCTAGATTGCGAAAGGGACGGTCCAAGGGGGAGAGGGTCCATGCCGTCGATCGATGCGATCGAAGAAATCGGCTGGCGTCAGGCAACGAGACTCCGCAAGGCCGGAGTCCGTACGACGGAAGCGCTGCTCAAGCGCGGCGCGAGGAGAAGCGGCCGCAGGCAACTCGCCAAGGAGACCGGCCTGCCAGAACGGCAGATGCTCGTCTGGGTCAACAGGGCAGACCTGATGCGCGTGAAAGGGATCGGCTCGGAGTACTCGGACCTGCTCGAGGCGGTCGGCGTCGACACGGTGCGGGAGCTGCGCAGGAGAAACGCAGCCGCTCTGACGAAACGGATCGTCGAGCTCAACGAGGGCAAGCACCTGGTTCGGCGACTCCCCACCGAGAGGATGGTCGCGGACTGGATCGAGCACGCGGCTACGTTGGAGCCTGCCGTCAAGCACTGAGGCGGGCCCTGCTCACGCAGCCTCCTCCATCCCGAGACTCGGCCTCGAGGGGTCGGTGATTAACCGGCCTCTTTGGGTGCCTTCTCGCCTTCCTGGATCTCCTGTGCAGCGGCGCTCTGTGCCTTTGTCTGGCGTGTCGCGGCCTTGGGCTTGCCTGCTTTGGACTTCTCGGGGGCCGGCTTCTCGCTGTCTGACTGCTCGTCTGCTTTGGACTTCTCGGGGGCCGGCTTCTTCGTAGGGGTGCTCACCTTCTTCACTTCCAGCTTGCGGGGCCCTTTCGCAGGCGCACTTTCTTCGCCCGCGGTGACCTCCACCGTTTCCTTCTGTGGCCGGAACGACTCGCGCCAGGCCTCGAGCATGTCGTCGAGCTGCTCTCGGATCCTGTGCATCTGACCCTGGAGTTGGTCCAGGTCGACGCGTGACGCAAAGTCCTCGACGACGGGCTGCTCTGACAGCCGGGTCACGATCTTCTCGCCCTGGGCTGCCCACACGTCGTATTCCTTCCGGGCCTCAGTGCCGAAGCGCTCCGCGAGCTTCGTGGCCTTGTCGCCGACGTTCTCGCGGGCCTCGCCTAAGCGCCCCCCCACCCACTTGACGGTGACAACAGGTGCGCCTACTGCGGCGAAGATGGCCTTCTTGGTCGTGTCTCTCATGATTCCTCCTCAGAGCTCTCCGAACCGTTGAAGGTCCGGTAGATCTCGATGAGCGCTTCCTTCTGTCTCTCGGTCAGACCCAGATCTGCTCGGATAGCTTCTTCCGTCGTGGGGCGCTCCCTTGGCTCCTCGAGAAGACCCGCCCTCACGTAGAGGGTCTCGGCGCTGATCGACAGGGCCCTGGCGATCGCCTTGAGGATGTCTGCCGAAGGCTTGCGAATCCCCCGTTCGATCTGGCTCAGATATGGGTTGGAGATCTCGGCTCGCTCGGCGAGCTTTCGCAGCGAGATCATGGACCGCTCGCGCTGCTGACGTATGAAGTGTCCGAGGTCCGCACGTTCTCCGCCCACATTTGCAATATACAGCAGCCTGCTAGCAACAGCAAGCGGACAGGCTCCTCAGCCCCATTCCCTTCCGAGCATGCGGAGGAGGCTGGCGACTCCGACGCTGATGCCAATGGGGATCGCCGCCTCATCGATATCGAAGTTGGAGGAGTGGAGCGCCCGAGGAACGGGCAGCGCGGCGCCGAGCCTGACCATCGCGCCTGGCGAGACCTCGAGGTACCGGGCGAAGTCCTCTGCTCCCAGGCTCGGCTCCGTCCCCGCCGCGGCCTCCGACCCGAGGGTCTCGACGACGGCGAACTCGATCTCGGCGATCACGGCTGGAGAGTTCACGACAGGTGGGATTCCCCTCTGGTAGTGGAGCACAGCCTTCGCCCCTGTGGGTGCCACGAGATCTGCCACGAGCCGGTCCACGAGGTCGGGGAGCTCGAGCCAGAGATCCCTGTCGAGCGTCCTCGCAGTCCCAGACAGCTCCACCCTGGCAGGGATCACGTTGTCCGCCGAGCCGCCGTGGAATTGGCCAAACACCAGCGCCATGGGCTTCCGGGAGTCGACGAGGCGGTGCAGCAGGGCAGGAAGCTGGGTGGCGATCAGGGAAGCCGCGTAGATCGTGTCCACCGTCTCATGCGGTCGGGCGGTGTGGCCCCCGGGGCCTTCCACGATGATCTCGAATCGATCTGACGAGCTGGTGATCGGACCTGATCGGAGCCCGACCATGCCGGTCTGGAGGGATGGATCCACATGGAAGGCCATGATCGCTCCTACCTCATCCATGAGGCCATCGGCGATCATGTCGGAAGCTCCGCCTGGGGATGTCTCCTCTGCATGCTGGAAGATGATCCGCACGGAGCCGTCGATCTCCAGCCTGTGCAGCGCCATTGCGATGCCGACGCCGACCGCAGCGTGAACATCGTGTCCACAGGCGTGCATTCTTCCTGGAAGCTGGGAGGCGTACGCGGCCGTGGTGGCCTCCTGGATGGGCAAGGCGTCGAGGTCGGCCCGGAAGGCGACGCGGTTGGGTCCCTCTCCCACGTCTGCAAAGGCGCCCGTGCCCGTCTCGCGGACCGCGACCGCGATGCCAGCCTCGCTCAGGGTCTCTGCTACCAGAGCGGTCGTGGCGAACTCCTGGTGGGCGAGTTCAGGATGGCTGTGAAAGGATCTCCTCAGCTCGATGCAGTCAGGCGCGACCGCGTCGACCGCGCGCCTCAGATCGTCCATGTCGAGCTACCCACCACGTGAGGAACGGTCCTCGATGCTACAAGACGATCTCGCCACGTAGCATCGCTGTCGATGAGACTGGAGGGCAGAGCTGCGCTGGTGACGGGCGGCGGCTCGGGCATCGGTAGGGCGACTGCGCTCGCGCTGGCCAGGGAGGGGGCCGCGGACGTGGCGGACGAGATCCGGGCGGCAGGAGGCCGGTCCATCGTCGTCGTGTGCGACGTGCGCTCGGACGAGGAGTGCGAGCGAGCCGTCGCTGAAACGCTCGACGAGATGGGGAGGCTCGACATCCTCTTCAACAACGCGGGAGCCGTTCTCCGGGAGAGAACGGTGTCCGGTACGTCTGTCGAGGAGTGGGACGAGATCTTCGCCGTGAACAGTCGCGGCGCGTTCCTGATGGCGAAGCACGCCCTACCCCACCTGTCTGTGAGGGGAGGCGCGATCGTCAACAACGCCTCGTACCTCGGTCTCGTAGGAGCAGCAGGAGCTGCCGCCTACTGCGCGTCCAAGGGCGCCCTCGTTGCTCTGACGCGGGCAATGGCCATCGACCACGCCTCTCAGGGGGTCCGTGTCAACTGCATCTGCCCAGGCAGCGTCGACACCCCGATGCTTCGAGCTGAGATGGAGGAGATGGGAGGGACGGACTCCGTGAGGAGCAGCTTCGAGGCGAAGCATCCGCTCGGACGCATCGCCACCGCCGAGGAGGTGGCGGAGGTGGTCGTGTTCCTGGCCTCCGATGACGCCTCTTTCATCACGGGCGCGGCTCTTGCAGTCGACGGTGGCATCACGGCAGGGTGAGAGCTCAGCGCGCCGTATAGCCCCCGTCGACCGTGATCAGGGCGCCTGTCACGTAGGAGGCCTCATCCGACACGAGGAACGCCACGACCGCGGCGACCTCCTCCGGCTCAGCGAGGCGCCTCAGCGGGATCGTCGCATCAGCCAGCTTCTCGAGGTCCTCCGGTGTGGGTGGGGATGGGCGGCCTGAGGCGAGCATGGGAGTGTTCACCTCGCCTGGACACACCGCGACGACCCTGATCCCGTCTGAGGCGTGGTCGAGTGCCATCGCCTTCGTCAGCTGGTGAACTGCGCCCTTTGAGACGCAGTAGGCAGCGTGGCCGGCCGTGGCGACCGATCCCCAGATCGAGCCGAAGTTGACGATGACCCCAGCCCCACGCCTTCTCATCTCCCTGGCTGCCGCTCTGCTCATGTAGAAGACACCGTCCACGTTCACCGCCAGTGTGCGACGCCACTCCTCGTCAGACGTTGCGAAGGCAGGAGCCCGGACGATGACACCCGCGCAGTTGACGAGAGCGTCGATGGTCCCGTGCCTTGCCACAGTCTCAGCCAGTGCGGCCTCACAGAAGGAAGAGTCCGCCACGTCCCCGACCAGGGGATCACCTGCGTCGAGTTCGGCGGAGATGCGCTCGGCACCGCCTCGGTCGATATCGAGGACCACGACGGAGGCACCGCGTGCGCGGAGGAGCCTGGCCGTCGCGGCGCCCATTCCAGAGGCAGCGCCTGTCACGAGCGCGGTCTTCCCGCCCAGGGTCATCTCGAGGAGGTTAGGTGTGCCTATCCGGAGTCGAGAACGGTGACGCCAGAGGGCTCAGCATCGCCATCCAATGGCTCCAGCGTCACCCACAGCCTGGGGACGTCTGCGCGTGAGGCTCCCGACCAGAGAACGACTCCCTCTCCGTACCGAAACGTTCCGGCGGAGACGAGCTTGTCGGGTGCGGACAGCCACAGCTCGTAGTAGTAGCCGTCAGGAGCCGCCGCAAGTCCTTCTGCCGTCAACTCCATCCGCATACCCGCCTCCGTGCGCCAGCCAACGACGGTGGCAGTGGCGCCCACTGCTTCCTCGGTTCCCGCCAGGGAGACCTCCCAGTTGGGCCGAGAAGCCGACAGCGTCAAGGCCGCAACCCCGGATGCGGTGATCACCGCTACGGCTGCCACCGCAACCCAGGCCCAGCGCCATCTGGAGCTGTGCGGCCTTTGGGCAACGATCGCCTCGACCAGACGGCGCTCTCCTACGGCTGGTGGGTCCTCCCACAGGGCAGACTCACCCAGCGCCGTGTGGAGGTCATCGAGATGCGCCAGCTCTGCCCTGCAGTCGGCGCAGTGGGCCAGGTGGGCGTCTGCCGTCTTCTCACCTTGGAGATAGGCGGCGCGAAACTCCTGGCAGTTCATGCGGTGGCCTCCCTCGTGTGGCTGAGGATCTCTGCCAGCTTCCTGTATGCACGGTGCGCCCTGGACTTGACCGTGCCGATCGGTATGCCAAGGTGCTCCGCCGCCTGGGCATGGGTGAGCCCGAGGTAGTGGGTCGCCCGGACCACGTCCCGTTCCTCGGAGGGAAGCCGATCGAGTGCGACCCGCACCTCCCACACCTCCCACGTGTTCTCGAACGAGACGGGCAGCGCCACGATCTCGGGCTCGTCTTCGAGGGGACCCGCCCGATGCTTTCGCTCCCTCCTGTACAGATCGACTGCCACCCTCCTGGCGATCGTGTAGAGCCAAGGGTCGAGCTCCCGTTGCGAATCGAAGCGGGAAGCAGCCCTCCACGCCTGGAGAAACGTCAGCTGCACCGCCTCCTCCGCCAAGCTCCTGTCGCCCAGCGATCGCAGGGCGAGCCCGAACACGGCACCGGCGTACCGCGCGTAGAGCTCGCGAACCGCGTCAGGGTCTCCTGCGCGGAACCGCTTCATCAGACGCTCATAGCGGCCTACAGCCGAACGCGCGCTCACCTCAGGAGAATACGGCGCTGTGACCTCGGTGGTTCCCACCGGGGACCCGTCGATACACTCGACGTCGTGAGGTCGCTCCGGGTCGCAGGCGCGCAGATCGATCCCACCGTGGGCGATCTGGAAGGGAACGTCGAGCTCATCTCGGAAGCCATGCGATGGGCAGCCGACGTCGGGGCGGACCTGCTGCTGCTTCCTGAACTGGCTGTTTGCGGCTATCCCCCCGAGGACCTCGTGCTCAGAGATGCCTTTGTGGAAGACAACAGGAAGGCTATCGACACCTTGGCCAGCCGGTCGGCATTCCCTGTGACGGTCGTCGGCTTCGTCGAAAGGGTCTCCGGTCCGAGCAGGGGAGCTGCCGACGCCGTTGAGCGGCGCGTCGCCAACTCCGCGGCGCTGCTCTGTGAGGGTGCAGTGCGCGGGATCTACCGAAAGGTCCTGCTCCCGAACTACGGCGTGTTCGACGAGGACCGATACTTCACGCCTGGGGCAGACCCGGGGGCAACCTGGGAAGTGGCGGGTATCCGGGTTGGGATCTCGATCTGTGAGGACATATGGGTCCCAGAGGGACCTCCTTCGTCTCAGGTGGAACGGGGGGCGGCGCTCCTGGTCAACATCAACGCCTCTCCCTACCACCAGGGCAAGATGGTCGAGCGACTCGGTCACCTGCGGCGCCAGGCCACCGTCTTCTCCGTGCCGGTCGTCTACCTGAACCAGGTGGGGGGCCAGGATGAGCTGGTCTTCGACGGGTCGAGCGTCGTGATGGACGGGCGAGGTGAGGTGGTGCTCAGGGCGCCAACGTTCGAGGAATCCCGTTTCGCCATCGACCTTCCGATCTCACCGCGCACGGGAGCGGGCAAGGCCAGCGTCCTGCGGGCGGGTGCCGATCCTCCAAGAGCCGACATCGAAGAGCCGCTCGTGGACCCTGGACCCGGCTCGCCCGAGGAGGAGATCTACAAGGCCTTGGTGTGCGGAGTGCGCGACTACGTGCGCAAGAACGGATTCGAGCGGGTCGTCGTTGGCCTGTCGGGGGGCATCGACTCGGCTCTGACTGCGGCGATCGCGGCCGACGCCCTGGGACCCGACGCCGTATGGGGGTTGACGATGCCCTCCCGTTTCAGCTCGGAGGGATCCGTCTCGGACTCGAAGGACTTGGCGGGGAGGCTAGGCATCAGGCTCGATGTCCTTCCGATCGAGCCCGTGTTCGCATCCCTGCTCGACACGCTCGCCCCTGTCTTCGAGGGCACACCGCACAGCGTTGCCGAGGAGAACCTCCAGGCTCGGGCGAGAGGCTCGGTGCTCATGGCCGTATCCAACAAGTTCGGCGCGCTGGTCCTGGCGACGGGCAACAAGTCCGAGATGGGCGTCGGCTACGCGACGCTCTACGGTGACATGGTGGGAGGGTTCGCGGTCCTGAAGGACGTCTTCAAGACCTGGGTGTATCGGCTGGCCGCATGGCGCAACGAGTCAGGGGAGGTGATCCCTCCCGCGATCATCCGCAAGCCGCCCTCCGCCGAGCTGAGGCCCTCACAGCTCGACACCGACACCCTCCCACCGTACGAGCTGCTCGACGAGATCCTCCTGCGGTACGTGGAGCGGGATCGATCACCAGGCGAGATCGTGGCTGAGGGGTTCGATGCTGAGACGGTGGCCCGCGTCGTCGGGATGGTCGACCGCAACGAGTACAAGCGGCGCCAGGCGGCTCCTGGCGTGAAGATCACCGAGAAGGCCTTCGGGAAGGACAGACGCCTCCCCATCACGAACCACTACTCGCCCGGCTGAGATGTAGAGGCCCCCGCACCTTCGCAGCTAGCCTCTCAGAGCGTGCCGGTTCTCATCGATGGGCAGCCTGTAGCTGATCCCGTCATCTCGGTGCTCGACCTCGCCCTCCTGAGGGGCTTCGGGTGCTTCGAGGTTCTGCGCTCGTATGACGGGCAGCCCTTCCGCGTCTCCGATCACGTCGACAGGATGTCGAAGAGCGCCGAGCTGCTGGGCCTGACGATGCCTGACCGTGAGGCGCTCACGGGTTGGATAGCAGAGGTGGCCAAGGACGGAGGCGATGGCTTCGTCCGTGTCGTGGTGACCAAAGGCGGGCCCACCGAGGAGGGACCGCCTCCGAGGACGATCGTGATGTGGGAACAGGCGCTCCCGACCCAGAGTGAGATCACACTCGGCGAGGTGGTCGCTCCCTGGCATCCTGCCGGCCACCCCTGGGAGCTCGCAGGCGCCAAGACCCTCTCGTACGGCCCCAACATGGCTGCCTCCCGGGTGGCACAACGAGCAGGGTTCGACGATGCGCTGCTCGTCAGCCGCGAGGGCTACATCCTGGAGGGACCAACCTTCACCGTTGCCTGGGTGAGAGAAGGGGGTCTCGAGACTCCGGAGCTCGGTCTGGGGATCCTGGCATCTGTCACGAGACGGGTCGTGCTCACGCTCGTCGACGAGCTCGGCATCCCGATTCGCGAGGGAAGGTTCTCAACGCAGAGCCTCGACGCCGCCTCGGAGGTGATGGCCATGTCCACGGTCAAAGAGGTCTGTCCTGTGACCACGGTTGGCGGAAGGCACTTCGAGCAAGGCCCGGTGACGCTCGAGCTCGCGATGGCCTACTCCAGAAGGGTGCAGGAGGAGTTGGCCTAGTCGACTCCCCAGTCAACGACCTGGCCTAGATCGATCGAGACGAGTTGGCCCGCCAGGACGAAGGGTCTCGATACGATCATCGCAGCCGTGCCAGGACCCCAACTGACGAGACGGCCGACGAAGTGGTGTCTGCCTCTGCCGTCCTGGGTCACGATGTGGCACAGCGACCGGTAGCAGTCCTCGGTAGGGACGCCAGGGATGGCTCTCGTACTTCTCACCGCGCCAGCATGGCATGCGACTGCGCCTATGCGAGCGGCTGGTCGGCAGCACTTGGTAGGCCGTTCGACCCAGGATCTGATCACACCCGCGGGTCTGGAGAACGATCAGGCGCGCCCAGCAGCCTTCATGACTTTCGGCCCTGGCCGGCGGCCGCGCCACGGCGTATCAGAGCAGGTGAGGCGCAGTAGCAACCGGCCGCAGCCCGCAGCACGCAGCATGTGACCCTCCCTTGCTGAGCCAACGTGACGGGCGAGCGGCCGGGCGCCGTCAGGCCGCCAGATCCTCGTTTCCGAGCTTGGCTGCGATCGTGCCCAGCGCTTCCTTGGCGAGCTGCCTGACTCGCTCAGGCGTCAGCCCTACGCGCTCACCGACCTCGGCAAGCGTCCACGGGCGACCGTCCTCCAATCCGTACCGCAGACTCACGATCTGCGCCTCCGTACGGGGGAGTCCTGCGATCGCCTTCTGGAGGGCGGTCTTCTGCAGGGCTCGCTCGGTCGCATCGAATGGATCCTCTGCCGTGGGGTCACAGATGAAGTCCGCCAGCTCGGCTCCATCATCACCCACCGGGTCGTCCAGCGAAATGATTCCCCCTACTCCCAGGGCCTGGCGAACGTGCGGCAGATCCAATCCTGTCTCCTCTGCGATCTCCTCGGGCGTTGGCTCCCTGCCCAGTTGCGCAGCCAGCCCGCCGCGAGCGCCGCGCACGACGCCCAGGATGTCGTGGAGATGAACGGGCAATCGTATGGTCCGCGAGTGCTGGGCTACGGCCCGCTGCAGCGCCTGCCTGATCCACCACGTGGCGTAGGTGGAGAACTTGAATCCCTTGCGCCAGTCGAACTTCTCCAC
>CAZKJJ010000001.1:0-27862 GCA_964553055.1 uncultured Acidimicrobiia bacterium | reverse complement strand
TGAGTGGGTCCCAAGGGGGTCTCCCAGCCGGGAGTCGCGGGGGCGGGCGCCGGCCCATGCCCATATCCTCACGATCCGTGGGGTGAGCCTCCAGTGAGGAACGACCCTATCCGACCGACCCCCCCGAACCTGAAGGATGGGCTGCGAGACGAGGGGCCGTTCGCTTGGGTCAGGACCAGAACATCCGGGTCTCGAGTAAGGAGCCGGTTGACGTTGTCATCGGGCGGGGTTCGATCTGACCCCACGCTGAGAGGGACATGCCGAGCTTCTGTTGCCTGGGTGAAGGTGGCCTGCCCTTCAGGGGTGGACTGCGTCTGGGGTTGGCTTGGCAAGTGCGAAGATCTGCCAGCCTTCAGGCACGCCCTTGAGCTCGTGGACACCGCGGTCTTCAAATTCGAGGCCGGTTCCGACGACGAGGTCTTTCACGGTTCTGGAGACGAGCACTTCTGAAGGACCTGCCATGTCTGCGATGCGGGCTCCGATGTTGACCGCCAGCCCGGCGACGTCATCCTCGGTCTGCTCGACTTCCCCGGTGTGGACCCCACAGCGGACCTCGATGCCGAGAGGTTGGACGGCGCTGACGATGTTGGACGCACAGTGGATCGCCCCAGCCGGGCTGTCGAACGTCGCCAAGAAGCCGTCGCCGGTCGACACGATCTCGCTCCCTCTCCACTTGGCGATCTCCCCTCGCACCAGCTTGTTGTGACGTTCCATGAGGTCACGCCACCGGAGGTCACCCATCGAAGCCGCAAGGGGAGTGGATCGCACGATGTCGGTGAACAGGACGGTCGCCAGGGCCCGCTCTGGATCGGCTGAAGCTCGATAGCCGGTAACGAACTCCTCGATCTCCTGCAGGATCGGCTCCGTGTCGCCTGCGTAGAAGTAGTGGTCGGTTCCATGGAGCTCCACAAGGCGGGAGTCCGGGATCTGGGAGGCGATGTAGCGGCCCTCCTCGATCTTCACGTCACGATCCTCGAGTCGGTACAGGAGCAGCGTCGGAGCCTGAACGTCACTCAGTAGGGCAGTGACATCGATGTGTGTGGACGCATTGTTGAGCGCCGCGGCAGCTCTGGGACTAGCCGAGAGCCGAAGCCACCGACCCAACCACTCCACAAATGCCTCGTCCTCCGCTCGGCTCGGGGCGTAGTGCTCGGCGATCCTCGCCGGGTTGGCCCAGCTCGCTTCGTACCCTCCCGACTCTGCCAGGCGCTCCTCCATGGTGGGAGCCCACGGATAGTCCTCCGACCAGAGCCGTTTGGCGTAGCTGCTGAACAGCACCAGCCGCTCCACCCGCTCGGGGAACCTGGCCGCGAATGCCAGGGCCGTTGACCCTCCCTCCGAATGCCCGAACAGCGTGGCCGTCTGTGAGTCTGCTGCGTCCATCACCGCCTCGAGATCACGCACCCTGGCCTCGAAATCGGGCAAGTCTCCCAGCGGAACCGGGTCCGATACCCCAATGCCACGCTTGTCGAAAGTGATGAGCCGTGAGAACGAAGCCAGCCTGCGGAGAAACCGGGCCAGGCTCGGCTCCTCCCACATCACCTCGAGATTGGTCACCCAGCCCGACACGTAGACCAGATCCGGTGGGCCCTCACCCAACACCTGATAGGCGATGTTCACGTCGCCGCTACGGGCATACCTCGTGACAGGCACTCTCGGACTCTATGCCAGGACCAGACTGCGGGTAGTCGTGAATCCTGGGAGACAGTGCTTGCTCACTCTTGAAGGTGGCCGCTCGTCCTGGCCCTCGAGGGGAAGTGTCATGTCCTGCGACTGATGGGCGACCTGAAAGAGGCAGAGCCAGCGGGGCTGGAGGCGGCTCAAGTCGAACGAGAACTTCCAGAAGGGGGCATGTATCCAGGACTTTCCCTGTGCCAGCTCGCCCTGGTCAGACTCGAAGGCGGCGAGATCGACGAAGCAGAAGAAGACATCAACGAGGCTCTTCACCAGGCTGCGCCGTCCGACGACGCCGACGAGATCTCACCCACCGCCACAACGATCCTCGAAGCCAAGAGCTACATCGAGGCCGCAAGGGGAAACCACATCCAAGCCGTGACACTGCTCGGGGCTGTAGACACGCGCATGTATCAGTCTCACGTCAGCCGGTGGGCTGACGAGCAAACCAGACACGACCGGATCCTCGCTCAGGCCCGCGAGGCTCTCAGCCCAGCCGACTACGAGGCCGCCTAGACGACAGGCACCTCGACACTCGACGAAGCGGTCGCCTACGCCCTCGATCATTCAGCCAGCTGACCCCGGTAAAACGTCGTCGTACCTACATATGCTCGCGTGGCATCAACATCGGGGAGCCGCTGATGGCCGAGCGTGAGCAGCGGGTCACACCACTCGAGCTCTTCTTCGACTTGGTGTTCGTCTACGCCATCACCCAGGTAACCCGCCTCATGGCTACCGACCTCAGCTGGGGCGGCGTCGGCAAGGGACTCCTCGTGCTAGCCGCCGTCTGGTGGGCATGGACAGGCTACGCGTGGCTCACCAACACCCTCGAGCCTGAGCAGGGCACGGTCCGCCTCGGCATGTTCGCTGCCATGGCTGCGATGCTCGTGCTCGGCTTGGCCGTCCCAGGAGCCTTCGGCGCCAATGCGGTTCTGTTCGGCGTCGCCTTCCTCCTGGTCCGACTGATCAACCTGCTGCTCTACCCGATGGCGATTAGGCGCAACCGTGACCTGCTCGGCAGCGTTGTGCGGTTCGGCCCGACGGCGGTCGTCGCCTCTCTGCTCATCCTGACGGCTGCCTTCTTCGGCGGCACCACTCAGGTGGCCCTGTGGATCGTCGCCCTCGTCGTCCTGTACGGCGGGGCGCTCATCGGCGCCGGTGCAGGCTGGGACATCTCACCGGCACACTTCGCTGAGCGTCACGGGCTCATCGTCATCATCGCCCTCGGCGAGTCGATCATTGCGATCGGGGTGGGAGCGTCAGGGATCACGCTCGGCACCGGCATCATCATGGCGGCGATTCTGGGGATGGTCACGGTGGCAGCTCTGTGGTGGGCATACTTCGACGTCTACAACCTCTTGGGGCAGGGTCAGCTTGTCGAGACCACCGGAGCCGACCGCGCCCGGCTCGCCCGCGACTACTACAGCTACCTGCACATGCCGATGATCGCCGGGATTGTCCTCTTCGCCCTCGGTCTGACGATCACGCTCGAGGCGGTCAACGAGCCCCTAGCCACGATCCCAGCCGCCGCGCTATGCGGGGGGCTCTCCATCTACTTCCTCACCCATGTGGTCATGCGCATCCGCCTGGTCTTCTATCGGCGCAAGAGCTCCAACCGGCCCGGCTGGGTCGGCCCAGGAAGGCTCGCCGCCGGGATCGGCGCGTTGGCGGTCGTCCCCGTGGTCCTCGCGATCCCTGCGTTGGCCGCCCTTGCCGTGGTAGCCGCCATCTGCTGTGCGCTGGTCGCCTGGGACATGCTCCGCTACCGCGACCATCGAAGCCGAGTGCGCCAAGCACGACCGTAGGCACCGGAGGACAGTAGCGGCTCAGTCCCAGTGGGTTCGATTTCGACCAGCCCTGGCAGAGTGGCATGAGGGCGGGCTCCTACTCACGATCGATCCCTCGGCACACCATCACCAAGGAGCTGCTCGCCGTGTATCCCGCATGAACCAGCACCCACGTGATGCTCTGCGTCATGCCGGCCACTACGAAGCAGGCGAGCTCACCGACCGCCGAGGAACGTGAACCGCGATCGGATTGGGACCGCCTGGGTATCGCCGAGAGCCCCCGAAGGCGGTCCTCTCCCGATGCTCAGTCCCCCGTAGGGGATGTCTGCACGTCTCATAAGACGGCGGCTTGGTCGATCCGGCATCCGCCGTCGGCGAGGACCCCTGCCTCCCCCGGTAGCCTTCCCTCGCCGTGACACAGCTCCCTGAAGGAAACGTCACTTTTCTCTTCACGGACGTCGAGGGCAGCACCCGGCTCTGGGAGGACGCCTCCGACGTCATGATGGATGCGCTTCGCCTCCACGATGACGCCATCGACGCTGCCGTCGAGGCGCACGGTGGCGTGTCGGTGAAGCCCCGGGGTGAGGGGGACAGCCGCTTCGTCGTGTTCCAGTCGGCACGGGACGCGGTGCACGCCGTCGCCGAGATGCAGCGCCGCCTGGCGAATGTCGAATGGCCCACGCCTCGGCCGCTACGGGTGCGGGCGTCGCTCCACACAGGGCTCGCTGAGCTCGAACTCGGCGACTACTACGGGTCTGCGGTGAACCGGGCGGCCCGCCTGCGGGCGATCGCCCACGGAGGCCAAACCGTGATGTCGACGGCAACCCACGACCTGATCCAGGACCACCTCGCCGAGGGCCTGACCGTCGCCGACATGGGATGGCACCGCCTCAAAGATCTCACCCGGCCGGAGCACGTGTTCCAGCTCGAGGTCGACGGTCTCGACGGCGACTTCCCCCCACTGAAGTCACTCGACACCCTCCCCAACAACCTCCCCGAGCAGGTGGCCGAGCTGATCGGCAGGGACGCCGAGCTCGCCCAGATCGAGCAGTTCCTGCAGGGCAACAGGCTGGTGACAATCGTGGCTCCGGGCGGCTCCGGGAAGACCCATCTGGCGATCCAGGCCGCAGCCAACCTCACAGCCGACTACCCAGATGGCACGTTCTTCATCGCCCTCGCTGACATCTCGGCAAGCGACGACATCGTGCAGACCGTCGCTGAGACGGTCGGCGTTGCCCTCTCCTCGCAGGCGGACCCCCACACCCAGCTCCTCGAGTACTTGACTCCTCGCACCCAGCTTCTCGTCTTCGACAACTTCGAGCACGTCGCCGAAGGCGCCGCCTTCGTCTCCGCCATGCTCAGGGCTGCGCCAGGCATCGATGTGATCGCCACCTCCAGGTCGAAACTCGGGCTCGTCGGCGAGGCCGTCCTGTGGCTGCAGGGCCTCGACACCGGCTGGGCGACCCCCGAAGAAGCCAAGAAGGCCAGCGGCGTTCAGCTCTTTCTCGATGCCGCCCGGCGCACCCAGCCAGACATCGCCTTCGGGGAGGAAGATCTGGCGCCTCTCGGTGAGATCCTGCGTCTCACCGGAGGCATGCCGCTCGGGATCCTCCTCGCCGCGGCCTGGGTCGACATGCTGACCATCCAGGACATCGCTGCAGAGATCGCCAAGAGCCTCGACTTCCTCGAGTCAGCTGATCTCGACCTGCCGGAGCGGCATCGGAGCATCCGAGCCGTGTTCGAGTACAGCTGGGATCTGCTGGCGCCGGCTGAGCAACGTACCTTCGCCGCCCTCTCGATCTTTCGGGGTGGCTTCACCAGAGACGCCGCCGAGGCCGTCGCGGGCGCTTCGCTCCGAGACCTCGCCGGGCTGGCGCGCAAGTCGCTGGTGCGGGCGGATCCCGACACGGGCCGCTACTCGGTGCACGAGTTGCTGCGTCAATTCGCCGAGCGTGAGCTGACGAGCGATCCGGAGGGTCACGCAGAGGTGCTGCAGGCCCATGGCGACTACTACGCGGAGCTGGCCGAGGCGGCCTTCGACCTCTTCCACTCGGCCGACCAGCACCGGACGATGGAGATCCTGGAGCCGGATCTCGACAACCTCCGGCCCGCGTGGCGCCACCACGTCGACGCCAACGATCCAGCACGGCTGAGTCAGATGGTGGGGGCGATCTGGATCGCCTACGAGTTGCGGGGCTGGTATCACGCCGGGCTGGCGTTGCTCGCCCCGGCCCTCGACCGCGTCGCGCCCGCAGGAGACGACCGCGACGGCTGGGCGTTTCGTGCCCGTGCTCTGGCTGTCCAGGCGGCGTTCGCCGCCGTGCTCGGCCGGCACGAGATCGCCGACGCCGCCTCCACGGAGGCAGTATCGGTGGGACGAGGCGCCGACGACACCGAGAGTCTGTTCCTCGCACTCCACCTCAGAGCCCAGACGCTGCTGTACCTGGGCCGCATCCCCGAGGTTCCTCCGATCGTCGAGGAGGCGATCGCGCTCTCCGAGGGGCCGGCAGCCAGGGACTGGTCCACGGGTCACTTCTGGGCCGCCGGGGTCGAGAACCTGGGAGCTTTCGCCGCGTTCGCCACCGGCAACGTCGAGCACGCCAGGAAGCTCCTCGACGAGAGCCGGGCGCGGCTGGAGCCTGCGGGCGAGATGTACTACATGTCCTGGAACCACGGTCATCGGGCTCGGCTCGCGATGCAAGAGGGGAGGGTCGGCGACGCCATCGACCACTTCTCGCACTCCGCGGATCGGGCGCGCCGGCTTGGTTCTCTCCGGGGGCTACAGCTCTCGTTGTTCGGTTTGGGCGAAGCCAAGCTCGCCGCCGGGGACCCGACCGGTGCCCAGCGAGCGTTCGTCGAGAGTCTGAGTGCCGCCGAGCGGACTGGCATGGTCCCCGAGATGCTCGCCACCGTGGTGAGCATCGCCAAGACGATGGCGGCGAGCGGGAACGTAGGGGAGGCCATCGAGATGCTGGCGATGGTCGAAGCCGAGCCGGACAGCGCCGGTCAGCTCTTCACAGAACGCCAGCCGATCAACGCCACCGCGTCCGCCGCGCTCGGAAAACTGGAGCCCGAGGTGGACCAAGCGGAGTTCGCCGAGCTCCGTTCCAGGGGATCACAGCGGCCATACCGGAGCGTGGTCAAGCATCTCGTCGACACGTCGTGGGACCTCCCTGCTACGTCCGCCGACCCGTGAGGTGAAAGGGTCGCTGCGAGGTCGGAGGGGACACGGTCGGATTCCTCCGACCCTATCTCAGGACATCCTCGGGGCACCCGCGGCGGTCGAATCTGGGGAATGGGCGGAAACTGCGACGCCGGTCCTTGGCGTCGTAGGTGATCAGACCCTGGTAGCGCTGGTCAGGTGCCGGAAGGACTTCTCGCTGCGCCTTGTCCACTTTCCTCTCCTCGATCTCAGGCATCGCCGACGAACCTACATGTCGCGGTGGACAGGCTCGAACTGGAGGCGCTCATCTCGTGCGCTGCAGTCCCCGGCCCCACGTGGGTGTCCGTTGATGGAGGACTCGCCCGACCGGCGGCAGTCGGGTGGCTGACATCTCCGACCGCAGTGGGACCGCGAGTTGAGATAGGACAGCAGCGCCGCCGTTGGTCGAGCCCTGCGGGACGCTCGGCAGCCTGGTGATGCGCCGGTCCCCCGCGGCAAGCGCCGCAAGCCCGGCTCCATTCAGACGACCAAGCAGCCCCTCTGGGGACTACGCTCGACGGAATGAGTGAGCACGAACCGCTCGGGACATCGCCTTCCATCTGCGAAGTGGTGGGTTGTGGAGATCACGCGACGACCACTCGGTGGATCATGGCAGAGGAAGACGGCAGAAGGCAGATAGAAGTCTGCTGGATGCATGCTGAGGGCGATGTCGAGGTCGAGACCTCTGCAGGCCAGCCTTCGTAGCCGTTTGGACTGACCGACGCCGATCCTCGGGAACCGGTGGTCGCTGGTCGGCCGTCCTCCTAGGATCGTCGGCGCCTGGGTAAACCTCGGGCGGACGTCGTGAGGGATGCTGCGAAATCTGGCGACGTCGTCTCAGACCCGTCATTCACCTGAGGCGAGCCGTGGCTAGCGTCCCGCCGGATGGCGAGTTACCCGGTCTACTGGCGCCTCGTCCGCGACAACGCAGCCTTCAGGCGCCTCTACCTCGCCCGGTTGATCTCCTTTGCCGGGGACTGGTTCCTGGTCGTCCCGCTCCTGGGCCTGGTCTACGAAGCATCTGGCTCGCCGCTGGCGGCTGCCGCGGTGCTCGCCGCCCAGGCCCTTCCCGCCCTCCTGCTTGCCCCCCTCACGGGACTCACAGCCGACCGGTTCGACCGCAAGAGGGTCCTCATCGGCTCTGACGTGATCAGGGCCGGACTCGCCCTGAGCCTGCTCGCCGCCGACGCCATTCCCGGCGTCTGGTTTCCCCTGCTGGTGATGTCGCTCGAGGGAGCGGGGGCCGCCTTCTTCTACGCCGCCTCCGGCGGAGCGCTACCCAATGTCGTCGTCAAGGACGAGCTGGCGGCGGCCAATGTGCTTATGTCTTCAGCGTGGGGTGCGATGCTCGCGATCGGCGCGGCTCTCGGAGGGCTGTTCGCAGCAGCGGTGTCGCGCGACGCCGCGTTTGCGGTCAATGCTGTTTCGTTTCTGGTCTCTGCCGCCTTCATCGCTCGCATCGGAATCCGGCTGCAGGAACCGTTCCGGACCGCGACCGCAGGATTCGTCGAGTCCACCCGGGACGCCCTCCGCTACGCGGTCGGGGACCGCCGGGTGACGGCACTGCTCAC
This sequence comes from uncultured Acidimicrobiia bacterium, assembly GCA_964553055.1. Taxonomy (GTDB): domain Bacteria; phylum Actinomycetota; class Acidimicrobiia; order Spongiisociales; family CAZKJJ01; genus CAZKJJ01. The sequence goes on along the minus strand of CAZKJJ010000001.1, from coordinate 19,628 downwards.
CTCCAAGGCGGGTCACGCCCTCACTGCAGGGGGCGCCGTCGGGCTCTTCGCCGTCGTCTCGTTCAGGCTCTTCGATGCCGGAGATGCGGGGACCGGGATACTGTTCGGCGCCAGGGGCCTGGGCAACCTCGTGGGCCCGATCCTTGCCTTCCGGCTGGTCGGCCCGTCGAAGCGGCGCACGTTCGAGGCGATCGGTTACGCGATGGCGCTATGGGGGGCCGCCTACATGGGAGTGGGGGCTGCCCCCGCCCTGGCGGTCGCCGCTGTTCTCATCTGTGTCGGCCACATGGGCGGGGGTACCCAGTTCGCCTTCTCCAGCTACGGTCTTCAGGAGCTGTGTCCGGACGACATCAGAGGCAGGATCTTCGCTCTCGACTTCGGTCTGGACACGTTGGCGATCTCGATCTCCGCTCTCGCGGTGGGCGCGCTCGCCGAGGTTGGGCCACTCCGTCCGTTGATCGTCGGCCTGGGAGTGATCGGCCTGGTGTTCGGGCTGGCCTGGGGGCGAGTGACGCGGCCCTACTGGGAACGCGCCGACCTCGAGTAAGCGGCCTCCGTCCCGCGGATCTGCCAACAAGACACCGACGTCACCCACGAACGAGGTGGCGGTTGGATCCGTGGGCAGGCGACTTGTTGGGGGGGTTCCGTGCGGCTAGGTAGTGGAGCATCGTTGTGCCTGCGCTTCCTGCTCGGGTGTTGCAGGAACGGGAACCGAGCCCGAGGAGAGAGCTCCGACGTAGACGCCAGTGAGGACGATCAAGCCCCCAATCACGAATCCGCCGTTGATGGTCTCACCGAGCAGCCAGGCACCGAGCAGCGCGGCGACGAACGGCATCAGAACGAACTGGTACGAGGCTCCTGAGGCCGTCCAGCCCTTGAGCACAAACAGATACATGCCGAACAGCGCCACAGATCCGACCAGCACGATGTAGGCCAGCACCAGCCATACTCCCTCTCTCGTCGGCAGCGACCAGGACTCGCCGAATACCTGCGAGAGCACCAGTAGCAGGGCCGCACCGATGGACATGGCGAGCCCGTTGGAGGCCATAGGATGACAGGGCGGGAACTTCTTGATCACGATCCCGGCCTCAGCGAAGCAAAACGCCGCTCCAACCATCGCCAGGGCGGAGCCTATCGGTACGGGCGCGGATCCCGAACCGGCGAGGAGCACCCATATGCCACCCACCGTGAGGAGGCCGCCGAGCAGTCCCCGCCAACGGAACGGCTCGAGACCATGAACCCGGGCCAGCAACAGTGTCAACACCGGAACTGCCGCGATGATCACTCCGGCGATCCCAGCGGGAAGGCGCAGGAGCGCCCAGTAGCCAAGCGCCATCGAGCCACCAAAGGCGAGGATGCCATAGAGCACAGTCCCGACCAGCTCCTCCCTGCTGGGAGTTGGAACTCTGACCACAATCGCCGCCACCAGAAGTAGCAGCCACGCGATCGAGAACCGCAGGCCAGCCCCGAAGAACGGGGCAACATCCTCGTTGGCAAAGCGCACGGCTACGAAGTTGGCACCAGCGATCGCAACCACGCCGACAAACGCCAAGAGCGTCAGACGATCGGGTAACCCAACACCAGCCTTTGCGCCACCAGCGCTCACCGGAAAGAAGCTACAGCCGGACCGCCTCATCCCGAGGAACCCGACATGCTCTGACACCGAGCAGCTTCACATCCGTGTCGAGGTCTCATCGACATGTCACACCAACCGAGATTGCGGACGCGCGCGAGGTTCCGACGGCTCTGGTGCCTTGCCCGCAAAGAGAAACGACCATCATGGATGTCTCCCCGACGCGCCGTCCGCGGCGACTCCACATACAGCCGGGACTGAACCCCATCTGGGCGCGCCATGGACGCCTCGACCAACCCGCTAGGAGATGTCCTCCGGCGCCGACCGGGCGCTCAGCAACCTGGTGATCCGCCAGCCATCTTCTTCCCACCGCCAGAACAGAACGATCCGGCCTTCGATACGGCGCGTGGCTCTGTCGCCCTCATAGGGACGGAGCGTCTCGCTGATGTCTGAGATCACATACGCCGCGTTGTCGTGGATCTCGATGGTGTGATGGTCCGCCTTCCAAGCGGATGTGTCATACGTGGCGAACAACTGCCGGAAGGCCTGATCGACAGCGGAGCGGCCGACGATGGTGGGGTTGTAGTGCCACATCAGCTCCACGTCTTCAGCCAGAAGCCCCACGAAGGCTGTTGCATCGCCGGTGGCAAGTGATGTGTCGAATGCGACGAGTGCCTCTTGGATCCCTCCGGCGTTTCGGCGATCGGCCGGCATCCGGTTTCAGTGTACCGCCAACCTGAATGGGCGACTCTGAGGATCGGTGAGCGTGATCTGCTTCGAAGGCCCCGACGGTGTCTCGACAGCCTCTGCCATTGCTGCATGCAAGTGCCACAGCCCCCCGACGCCTCTGATCGCCTCGTCTGGGAATCGTGGAGCGCCCACCGCTCCTCGACTGGCTCCTGGCACAGCACCTTGCCTGACTGACCTTCACCCCGCCAGCCGGGCAGCTCGTCTCCCAGTGTCTCGGCCAAGGACTACGAACGGGTTCAGCGCCTGACTCGGCGCTGTGCCAGGCGCTCGCTCGATGAGGCATGGCAAACTGCCGACCGATGCCGACCGGGCAGGAGATTCGGTTCTGTGTGGCGGACGACGGCGTACGCCTGGGCTACGCCGTCACGGGATCGGGACCCGCCTTGGTCAAGGCGGCCAACTGGCTGACCCACCTCGAATACGACTTCGAGAGTCCCGTCTGGAGACACTACCTGGAGGCCCTCTCATCTCGGTTCACCCTGGTGCGATATGACGAGCGAGGGACCGGTTTGTCGGATCGGGATGTTGCCGATATCACCTTCGAGGATCTGGTGGCTGATCTCGAAGCTGTTGTCGATGCCGCGGGAGTTGACCGTTTCCCGCTCCTGGGTATCTCGCAGGGTGGGTCGATCGCCACCGAGTATGCAGTGAGGCATCCAGAGCGGGTGTCGCATCTGGTCATGATCGGCGCCTACGGGCGCGGAAGAAGACGCCGGGGAAGCCAGGGAGCGGAACGAGAAGCCGACCTGTTCGAACAGCTCGTCACCGTTGGGTGGGGTACGGATGACGCCACGTTCCGTCATGTGTTCACCTCCCAATTCATCCCTAGCGGCACCGCCCACCAGCACGCGTGGTTCGACGAGCTCATGCGCCAATCTGTGTCAGGAGAGAACGCGTTGGCGCTGTTCAGGGTCTTTGCGAACATCGATGTCTCGCAACGGGCTTCGGAGGTTGAAGTCCCGACTCTCGTCCTGCACTCCCGGGGTGACCTGAGGGTGTCTTTTGCGGAAGGCCGCCTGCTGGCCTCTCTCATTCCTGGAGCGAGGCTGGTCCAACTCGACAGCGACAATCATCTTCCTTTGGAGAAGGAGCCTGCCTGGCAAGTCCTGCTGGCCGAGATGATGGAGTTCCTGCAAGCCACACCCGAGCCGACCTTCAAGCCGAAGGGCAGCTGGGCGGCGCTGCTTATGACCGACATCGTCGATTCGACGAAGATGGTCAGCGCCATCGGGGACGAGGCGTGGACCCATGTGATTCGGTGGCACGACCGGACGTTGCAGGATCTGATCGCAGCAAGCAGCGGAGAGGTCGTATCGAACACAGGAGACGGATTTCTCGCCACCTTTGGCGATGAGACCGCCGCCGTCGGGTGCGCCGTCGAGATCCAGCGGGAGCTGGAGAGCCACAGGAGACGAGCCGGATACGCTCCCAGAGTGCGCATCGGTGTCAACTCAGGCGTGTTCACCCGAGATTCACAGGGCATATCCGGTCTGGAGGTCCACAAGACAGCGCGAGTGGCGGCCGCCGCCGAAGCCGACGAGATCCTGGTCACTCCACGTGTGGCTGCCCGCGCGAGCGGCCCCTTCTCGTACGGGCCCGTGCACACCATTCCCGCCAAGGGCATCGACCAAGAGGTCGAGGTGCAGCCGGTCAGATGGGGCTGAGGCCAGGTCGGAGGATCGGATGATGACCGGCACCACCCGTCTGTAGGCTGCCCGGGTCGTGTCCGGCGAGGGAATCGGCAACGCACTGCAGAGGCTCGTCGGGATTGGCGCAACCTCCTCGGACACCGCCCAAGAGAGGGCCTTCAAGTCGACACACGTCGTCATCACCACGATCACCGCACCAGTTGTGGCCGTCTGGTCCGTGATGTACGCGCTTCTCGGTCTCTTCGTCTCGGCGGCCATACCGCTCATCTACGTGGTCGGCTCAGGGGTCGGGCTGGTGTTGATGGTCCGCACCGGACGATTCCGCCTCTTCAGGTCCTCGCAGATGGCCATGTGGCTCGTTCTGCCGTTTCTCCTGCAATGGAGCCTGGGGGGTTTTGCCAACGGAAGCGCGGTGGCGATGTGGGCGCTCGGCTCCCCGCTGCTCGCCTCCTTGGTGGGCGCCCTCGCCACTCCATGGTTCGTGGGATTCTCAGCCCTGGCGGCCCTTTCAGGACTCATAGACGGTTCGTTGCGATCAGCGGCACCATACGTCCCGCAGACCGTGATCACCGGGATGTTCGTGGCGAACTTCCTCGGGATCGCCTTCATACTCTTCATCGCACTGCGCTTCTTCATACGGGAGCGAGAGCGATCGCGGCTCGCTTTAGAGCTCGAGCAGGAAAAGTCGGAGCGCCTTCTCCTCAACATCCTCCCCGAGGACATCGCAGCTCGCCTCAAACGAGGCGAAGAGGTCATCGCGGACCGTGTCGAAGGCGTCACGATCCTCTTCGCTGATCTCGTCGGCTCCACGTCTCTGTCCGAACAGCTTTCTCCAAGCCGTTGGGTCGAATTCCTCAACGAGATCTTCAGCTCGTTCGACGACCTCGTCGATCGCATGGACCTGGAGAAGATCAAGACGATCGGCGACGCCTACATGGTGGTAGGGGGCCTACCGAACGCACGGCCCGACCACGTAGAGGCCGTTGCGGATGTCGCCCTGGCGATGGACGCCGAGCTGGCCAAGCACTCCTTGGAGGGGGTCGGGTCACTCGAGATGCGATACGGCTTCCACACCGGCTCTGTGGTCGCAGGAGTCATCGGGAAGCGCAAGTTCAGCTATGACCTCTGGGGTGACACGGTGAACACAGCAGCCCGGATGGAGTCGCAGGGAGTACCAGGCGAGATCCAGACGACAGAAGCGGTCTACCAGAAGCTGAGAGACCGCTACCGGTTCACGGCGCGTGGGCCCCTGGAGGTCAAAGGCAAGGGATTCATGGAAACCTACTTCCTCGAGGGGAAGCTCGGCAGCGAGCCGGATTGAGGGCCTGACGCAGCCAGCAGAGCGACCGTCGGGAACCGGCCTGGCTCGGACTCACCGTTCTCGTGACCTTGCCACGCGAGGCGGGGGCTGCGCACTCGGGGCGTGTGGAATGCGCACCCGAGGCGCCTTCGTGCAGGTTCGCTTGATAACGTCGCCACATGGAGATCCAGGAAATCACTCTCGGGAGCCGGCCCATCATCGGTATCAGGGAGCAGGTGACCGACCCGGGAGAGTTCTTCGCCCGGGCGCTCCCGGCGCTGTTCGCCTGGGCGACCGAGCACGAGGCGAAGATCGATGGCCCCCCATTGGGCGTCTACTACCACGTCGATGAGAGCGGGTTCGACATGGCGGTGGCGCTATTCGTCCATGGGGACGTCGACCCTGGGGAGCCGTTGTTCAGCGGCCACCTTCCTGGCGGCAGGGCCGCCACGTACGACTACGCCGGGAGCTACGAGGGGTTGTCATCCGCCTGGGCAGAGTTCCGTCACCTACTCGCCGACGCCGGGCTGCATCCTCGGGGCGAGAACTGGGAGGAGTACCACGTGGGGCCTGAGTCAGGAAAGGACACGAGTCGGTGGCGTACCAGGCTCGTGCAGCCCGTCCGCTGAGCATCAGGCGCGTCGCGCTCCTGGCTCGACGGCCACAGACGGGAGCTGTCGAGCCTCACGGAGCCCAGGACACACCATCGACCTCGACGATGAACTCGACGACCCCTTCTGGCACGGGCGGATCATCGAAGGGCCGCACGTAGGTGAGGCGGACGATCCCTGCTCCACTCGTGCGCGCTTCGAAGTCGAACACCTCGGAGCCGGGTTCGCCCACGAGCGCGCTGTCAGACGAAACGAATCGCTCATCGAGTAGATCCACCACGTCATGCGGCTCGCCGTCCCACAGCCATTGGTAGCCGGTTGATGGGTTGGATGCGAGGTGAAGCTCGAACCGATCACCGGATGTCAGGACGACCGTCGCACCGGAGTCTGAATCGGTCAGTATCAGAGGTGTGGTCGAACACGCCGCGGTGACCAAGAGGGTCGTGACCGCTATCCACCATCTCATGAGACCAGCGTCTCTCGGCCGGTTGCTGGCGGCTAGGTCCTCATGGCCCGATTACGGCACCAAAGAGTCCCTCCATGCTGCTCCGGCCCAGGTCGGACGCTGAGGCTCTGCCGAACGAGCCGCTCGACCGAGAATCGAAGCACCGCGGGAGGGAACGGCACTCGCCGGTCCGGGAGGATCCGGATCAGCGGACGGTGACGGTAACCTCCTGGATGAGGTTGTTGCCCATCCCCTGGTGGTTCCACGGTTGGGTCAGCGGCTGTGTCTCGCCTGAGCTGTCGGTTGCCCGGCACGTGAGCACATGCAGGCCCGGCTCGGCCTCCCACTGATACGACCAGCGCCGCCAGGCCCACTCTCCGACCGGTTTGTGGAGCTTCGCCTCTGACCATTGGCCATCGATCGCGACCTCGACCCTGGTGATCGGAGCCATCCCGCTCCAGGCCCGGCCCTCGAGCATGACGGGGCCTGCGTCCACGTACCTGTGCCGCTCGGGGAAGTCGGGAAAGCCGGGGGGGATCATCAGGGCTCGGGGACGGATCCGGGTAACAGGCTCGCCTGGATCGTCTTCCGTTTGCTGGTATCGATAGGCGACCGCTTGATGAAATCCTGCGAACGGCTCAGCGACCACCTCGATGTCCGTCAACCACTTCACGCTCGTCATCCCGTACCACCCTGGGACGAGGAGCCGCAGCGGGAAACCGTGCTGCGGCTGCAGTGCGGAGCCGTTCATCTCGTACGCCAGCAGCACCTCCGGGCGCATGGCCTCGGACAACGGGAGGGACCTTCGGTAGTCGAGCTCTTCGCCGCCCTCGATCCCGTGGTCGGCTCCCGTGAAGACAATCTCGACGGCGTCCAGTCCGATGCCGGCCTCCTCGAGAATGCCAGGCAGCGGGGTACCCGTCCACGATGCCGTGCTGGTCGCCTCGTGTAGCCAGGGCTGCGACACCGGACGGGGCTGGAGCCGCGCCCTCCCATTGCCAGCACACTCCATCGTCACCGGGATCGTGCTCGAGGGGCGGTGGCGGATGTCCTCGATCGTCAGATCCAGGTCACTCTCCACCTCACCCGACACACTCAGCCGCCACGACTGCTCGTCGATGGCGGGAATGTCGAAATGTGCCAGTAGGTAGTGGAGCCCGACGGGCGTGACGTCATGACGCAGCGCCTCGAGCGGCATTCCCCGGTTACGCGTCGCCAGGCCGAGCTCGAGCGCCGAGATCCCCTCGTCGGCTGCCAGCTCAACCATGGGATGAGTGTTCCACGACATGGCACGGGAGGCAACATCGGCAGACGGTTGCCCGTCGAGGCCCACAGTCCTGGCAGCTGTGACGTCGAGGGAGCAAGTATTGGACCACGATGAAGGCCGGGTACTCGGGAACACCCCTCGCCAGGAAGCTCGGTATCGGAGCCGGCATGAGAGTCGCGGTTCTCGGGGAGCCGGAAGGCTTCAGGGGACTACTGGATCCGCTGCCCGACGGCGTGCGGCTGAGGAAGTCGATCGGCAGAGATCCCGACATCGTGATCGTCTTCGCGGCAGATGGGAGCTCGCTGGCAGGACGAATCGACTCGGCAGCCGAGGCAGTCTTTCCTGACGGCGCTGTCTGGGCGGCTTGGCCCAAGCGGTCGGCCCGGATCGCCACCGACCTCACGGAGGACGGGGTCCGCAGGTTGGCACTACCGCTGGGTCTGGTCGACAACAAGGTGTGTGCAGTCGACGAGACGTGGTCGGCCCTTCGTCTCGTATGGCGCCGGGAGCGTCGGCTGCGTCGCTGATCTCGAAGAGTCGTGGGCCGAGCGGTGGCAGCCCTACCTCGGGTCTTCTCCGATGCTCCCGATCATGGGTAGGTTCCTCGGGGATGACGTTCGACGAGGTCCTCGACTACTGCCTGACCAAGCCAGGCGCCTGGCAGGACGAGCCGTGGGAGGGCGATATCGTCGCCAAGGTCGACGAGAAGATCTTCGCCTTCCTGGGCCACGGATCTGTGGGCGTCAAATGCGGCGTCAACAGGGACGAGGCCGACGAGTGGCTGGTCCGCTACCCACAGGACGCCTCGGTCATGGCCTACATCGGGCGATCCGGCTGGAACACGCTTCAGATGAACGGATCGATTCCCCACGAAGAGCTGCTCGAAGCCGTGGACGAGTCGTACCTGATGGTGGCGGCCAAACTCCCCCGCAGCAGAAGGCCGCCTGGGTGGGACGCCGACACGGGCGGCCGATGACGCCTGGGCGGGTCGGTGTGGTCGGCTAGTAGCCGCCGGAGTGTGTGCGCTATTGCTGGGCCATCACGCGGCGCACCTCGGCTTCGTCGTCTTGGATCAGGTCGCCGCCGACATCGATCACGACCTCGTGGATGACTCCTGTGAAAGCGAACGGCGGGTCGTATTCGTGCGCAAGGACAGGGGCCCCGAAGTCGTACCCGCATGAAAGGCCTTCGAGCTCGTACATCATGGGGGTGGTGTGTGGTACCTCCGTCTCGCCCACCATCCACTCGCGGCTGAAGCGGCGGAAGCGGCCCGGTGCGCCCTTGCCTGCAGCCAGGTCAGGGGGTCCCGTCGGCTCGAACTCGAAGCGGAGGGAGTGCCGCCCTTCAGGCACGGGCCCCGTCGACGTCACCTTGAAGAAGTCCTTGGCAACGTAGTTGAGGACGTAGTGAAGGAGGCCGTCCTTGACGTAGAACGCGAACCCTCCTGCTGCGCCTCCCTGCGCAATCAGGGTCCCCTCGGCTCCTGCCGCAGGGATGGTCACATCCGCCTCGATACTGTGCGGGCGGTTAGCCGTCTTGGGCGTGGCCGGTTGAGGGATGACCGAGAGACCCGGGTAAAAGGAGAAGCGCGTTCTGGGTCGCGAGGTCATGGGACGGTCGACCACGAGCCGTGACCTCACGTCGCCGTCAATGGGGAGGACCTTGTACTTGCCTGCCTCGACCCACCAGAGGGCGATCAGCTCCCTGAGCTTCTCGGGGTGTTCAGAAGCAACGTTGTGCGACTCCGTGGGATCCTCCGAGATGTGATACAGCCCCCAGGCCTCGGTCTCGAGCTCGTCGAGGACCTCCGAGGTGATCGGAGAGCCGAACTGCCTCCCCTTGGCGGCCGCCGCGGTGAAGTTCGTCCCCGGCCACGGACAGACGGCCCTCCATCCGTCGTGGTCGATCGCTCGGTGACCGAACATCTCGAAGTACTGGGTGGTGTGCTCGGACGCCGCATCCGGGTTGTCGAAGGAAGGAGCGAACGAGACGCCTTCCAAGGGCGACTGGGCCACGCCTCGAATGGCCGTGGGTGGGTCGATCCCCAGCACGTGCAGGATGGTCGGCATCATGTCGATGGCATGGGCGTAGTGGGTCCTGACCTCACCTCGGGCTGTGATGCCTCTCGGCCAGGCCATGATGAAGGGATCGGTGGCTCCGCCTCGGTACGTCTCGCGCTTCCACCGCCGGAACGGAGTGTTGCCTGACCAGGCCCAGCCCCACGGGTAGTGGTTGTAGGACAGCGGGCCGCCCAGCTCTTCGATCTTGGCCAGGTTGTCCTCGGTCGATTCGGCGACATTGTTGAAGAACATCATCTCGTTGTGCGATCCGACGGGCCCGCCCTCGGCGGAGGCGCCGTTGTCTGAGAGGATCATGATGATGGTGTTGTCGAGCTCGCCGATCTCCTGGAGCGTGTCGAGGATCCGTCCGAAGTGGTGGTCGGTGTAGCTGACGAAGCCTGCGTAGACCTCCATGAACCTGGCGTAGAGGCGTCTGGCGTCCTCGTCCAGCGCGTCCCACTCAGGGACGTCGGGGTCACGTGGTGACAGCTCGGCGTCCTCCGGGATGAGGCCGAGCTCCTTCTGACGCTCCAAGACCTGCTCCCGATAGTGGTCCCAGCCCTCGTCGAATCTGCCTGCGTATCGGTCGGCCCACTCCGTGGGGACGTGATGCGGGGCATGACCGCAGCCCGTGGCGTAGTAGAGGAAGAAGGGCTTGTCAGGAGCGTTCACGTGGGCGTCCAGGATCATCCGTATGGCTTGATCCGCCAGATCACTCGATAGGTGGTAGCCGTCCTCAGGAAGGCTCGGCGCGTCGACCGACCGGTTGTCCTCGACGAGGTCCGGATACCACTGGTTCGTCTCACCGCCGAGGAACCCGTAGAAGCGCTCGAAGCCGCGACCCAGCGGCCACCGGTGGAACGGCCCTGCGGCGGTGTTCTCCTCGGAAGGGCTGAGATGCCACTTGCCCACCGCGAAGGTGTTGTACCCGACGCTGCGGAGCACCTCAGACAGCATGCCGTTCTCGAAGGGCATTCGAGCGTCGTAGCCGGGATAGCCTGTCGCCGTCTCCATGATGGAGGCGACGCCGCTGGAGTGATGGTTGCGGCCCGTGAGGACGCACGCACGGGTCGGCGAGCACAGCGCCGTGGTGTGCATGTTGGAGTAGCGGAGGCCCATGTCCGCGACTCTGTCGATGTTGGGTGTCTCGACGAGCCCTCCGAACACGGAAAGCTGCCCATAGCCGACGTCGTCGAGGATGAAGAAGATGACGTTCGGCGCCCCCTCGGAGGCACGGATGGGCTGCGGCCAGGCAGGCGAGGATTCTTCTGTGGTCAGGCCGATCTTGCCTGGAAACCGCTGGCCGTGCTCGTACTCGACGACATCTGACATGCCTCTTCTCCTGTGCTGTGACCGCGGAACACTACCGCTGCGAGGCCGCGGGCTATCCGGCCGAAACGTCCACGGGAGGTAGCGGCTTGGTCGTCGGCCCGTTGAGCACGGCCCCGTCGAATTGGTACCGCGACCCATGGCACGGACAGTCCCACGTCTTCGCCCTGCTGTTCCAGCCGACGGTGCAGCCCAGGTGCTGGCACTTGGCGGAGACGGTATGAAGCGTTCCATCGTCTTCGACGTAGGCGGCGATCTTCTGGCCCGCCGCGTCGACGATGCCGCCTTCGCCCGGCTTGAGGTCCTGGAGCGAGCGGCCGACCGTCTTCGAGACGAGTACGTCACACGTCGCCTCATGCGCCACCTTGTTGGGCACGGCGGCCAGCAGGAACCGCCGAGTACCCATCATGCCCTTGTTCCCGACGACGATGAGATCGAACGCCTCTTCTTGCGCCAGCTCGCAGATGCGGTCCGCAGGGTCGCCCTTCACGACGCGTTGCTCGATGGCGTCGTCATCGAGCCGATCGGCCGTGTCCCGCAGCACGATGTTCCCGATCAGCTCATCACCGACATAGAGGAGCGTCACGGCGGCCCCGAGCGCAGATGCCATCCCGTAACCCCGGCCGGTCGCCTGGTCTGCCGTGAAGGAGCCGTCCGTGGCAACGAGGATCTTCTCGTACCTGCCCTTGCCGCGGGACTCGGGCCGCGTCGTCTTGACGACGAGGAAGTCGACGGGAGTGTGATGCGCTACCTGGTCGGGGACACCACCGAGCTTGAACCGGCGGGCCCCTCCCATGCCGACATCTCCGACCACGATCAGGTCGACTCCCCGTTCCTCTGCGAACGTGTTGATCGCCTCGGTTGGCTTGCCGAGCCTGGCTTCGGTCTTTGCCGAGACACCCAGCTCGCCCGCCCTCCGGCTCGCCGCCTCGAGGAGCTGAGTCGCCGCGGGCTCGCCTGGGGCGTCTTCGTATGCCGTGACGATCGTCAGGTCTGCTCCCAGAGATGAGGCGAGGGCGCCGGCTGCACGTTCGGCCACCACGGCAGTATCCGATCCGTCCGTGCCGACGAGGATGTGACGGTAGGGCATCAGAAGGGCTTGAGAACCATCAGGTACACGATGAACAGTATGCCAACCGCCCCGGTGCCGATGACCAGCGTCGGCTGTCCTGACCGGAGAATGGCGTCGAAGTCGCCATCGCTGACGGCGGTACCTCCGTCGATCAGCGTGATGGTCTTGCGGACCCTGTCGAAGTACCGCTTCGCGGTGAAGAACATCATGGCCGCGATGGCCACGAAGACGACGAGCGAGATCCAGATCCAGTATCGGGAGAACCAGCCTCCCGATAAGCCGGCTGCGATCCCACCGAGGAGAAGCAGGAGGGTGAACACGTAGAACGCGCCCACGGTGGCGCCGCTCAGCTGGAGGACCCCCGATATCTTGGCCGGATCCCGAAGCCTCCGCACCAGGAAGGTGGCCGCCATGGATGTCCCGTGAGCCGCCATGAAACCCACGACGCCAACGAGGTGGATGAACTTCCACCATTCATACACGACCTGACCCTCCCTTCTTCGACATATTGGCATTTCCGGGCCTGAGGTGCCCTCAGCGGCACGGCTCGTGTCCCTGTCCCCGCGTGGTCTCACAGACCAGGGAGCTAGACGGTCTCCTCCGTGAGAAGCGGTAGACCGTGATTCTCTGGATGCCTGCCCAACTTGTCTGCGTAGAAAGCCCTGATGGCGTCCATGTCGACCGCGACGTCACCCGTCAACTCGACGGTGGGACCGATCCCGAATGTCCTCGTTCGATAGTCGACGAAACCGAGCGCCAGGGGCACCTGGGCGTGTGTGGCGATCCGGTAGAAACCCGACTTCCACCGCTGCGACGCGCTGCGGGTGCCCTCCGGTGTGATCACCAGGAGCACGGGCTCCTGGGCGTCGAACAGGTCTGCCATCTCATCGACGAAGTTGCCGGGCTGACTCCGGTTGACGGGGATGCCTCCCATGCGGCGGAAGAGTCGATCGAACGGACCGCGAAACAGGGTGTGCTTCCCGATCCAGTAGGGGTGGAATCCCCAGATCCACTTGACGGCGACCAGCTTCGGAAAGTCCCAGTTACAGGTGTGAAAGGCGCCGATGATGACTGCAGAGTGATCGGGCGGCTTGCCGACGATACGCCACCGCGTGATCGACAGCGCTAGCTGCGCCAGGGCCCTACGCACCAGGCAACGGTACTGATCGCCCGAGCGGATCAACGAGAGGCGGACGCTACGGCTTGTGCCACCTCAGGCGCCACGCGTGGATTGAACACGCTCGGGATGATGTAGCTCGGGCGCAGCTCATCCCTGGCCACCAGACCGGCGATCGCTTTGGCCGCCGCCAGCTTCATGGGTTCGGAGATCCTGTGCGCCCTCGCATCGAGAGCCCCTCGGAACACTCCGGGGAAGGCCAGGACGTTGTTGATCTGGTTCGGGAAGTCGGATCGGCCAGTGGCGACCACTGCGGCATGCTCTCTGGCGCCTGCTGCGTCCACCTCCGGATCGGGGTTGGCAAGCGCGAAGACGATCGGGTCCTGTGCCATGCGTTGGATCTCCGAGGGCTCGAAGAGATCGGGTGCGCTCACGCCGATGAAGACGTCCGCTCCCTTGAGGGCATCGAGGAGGTCGCCTCGTCTGCCCTCACGGTTGGTGTTCTCCGCCAGCCACCGCTTGTACTTGTCGAGGTCGATGCGGTCAGGGCTGAGGATCGCCTTGCGGTCGCAGGCCACCACGTCGCCGACACCCACGCCCACCAGCATCCTGGCGATAGCGACCCCTGCCGCGCCTGCACCGGAGAGTGCCACCGAGACGTCGCCGATGTCCTTGTCGATGAGGCGGAGCGCGTTCGTCAGCGCAGCCAGGACGACGATGGCGGTTCCATGCTGGTCGTCGTGGAACACAGGGATGTCGAGTGAGTCGCGAAGCCGCTCTTCTATCTCGAAGCAGCGCGGCGCCGCTATGTCCTCCAGGTTGACACCCCCGAACCCTGGGGCGATCGCCTCGACGGCTCTGACGATCTCGTCAGTGTCCTGCGTGCCGAGGCAGATGGGCCAAGCGTCGACGTCCGCGAACCGCTTGAACAGCATGGCCTTGCCCTCCATGACGGGCAGAGCGGGGATCGGGCCCAGATTCCCCAGCCCGAGAATGGCGGACCCGTCTGTGACGATGGCAACAGAGTTCCCCTTGACCGTCAGGTTCCAGGCGTCCTCTGGCTCCTTGGCGAGTGCTTCGCTCACTCTGGCGACACCGGGCGTGTAAGCCATCGAGAGCTCATCTCGGTTGCGAAGATCGATCTTGGGCTTGATCTCGAGCTTCCCGTGGAGGTGGAGCAGGAAGGTCCGATCACTGACGTTTCGCACCGAGGCAGTGGGAACTCCTTCGATGGCCTCGGTGATCGCTGCTGCGTGGCTCTCATCTCGGGCGTTGACGGTGATGTCGACGATGAGGCGGTCCTCGTGCGACTCGACGATGTCGAGAGCCGCGATGGCTCCCTCTGCCTCACCCACCGCGGTCGTGACGGCGCCGATGGCTCGCGGGTCTGCGGTGTCGAGGACGACCCTGGCAGTGATCGAATAGGAGGCGGAGGTGGGAAGCATCTGGGCTGGCAACGTTACCGGATCGTGCGGGTTGCCCATGGGATGGCGGCTCGACATGTAACTTGTGAAACTACTTGACTAGTTAGGTAACCGCCGTTATGGTGATGGAAGTTACAGAAGGGCAGATCGTGCACACGACCGAGATAGCCGTCCGTCAAGTGATGCAGCAGCGGTGGGAGATGGCCTCGCGTCGGTCTGGTCGCGCCTTCCGATCGGGGCGGTCCGTCCGCAAGCGGCTGGGCAGGGGACTGATCTCCTGGGGTGAGCGGCTCGTGGGCGCTCCTCGAAGACCGCTTCCCACGATGCGATGAGCGTCGAGACCGTCGTCGAGTTCATCAACACGCTCGACCTCGAGTTGGGCGAGGAGCTCTTCACCGACGCCACCGTGCTCGGACGGTGGCTGAATACGAAGGGCCTCATCGGTCGGGACGAGCGGATCACCAGCGAGGAGGACCTCGCTCTAGTGCTGCGCACCAGGGAGGCTCTTCGCCGCGTGCTGGCTTGCCGTCACGACGGATGTGATCCTCCTGTTGACGCTCTGATGATCCTGGAGGAGGCAGGAGACGCGGCCGACTACTCCCTCTCGTACGGCCCGGACGGCTCCTCAGCACTGCAGGCGCGTGCCAAGGGTGTCGCCGGGGCTCTTGGGTGGATCCTGGCCGAGTCACACGCCGCGGAGCTGACAGACGATTGGGAGAGAGTCAAGGTCTGCGCCAACGACGGCTGCCAGTGGGCCTTCTATGACTCCTCCCGCAACCAATCGAGGCGCTGGTGTCGCATGGAGATCTGCGGGAACCGGGCCAAGGTGCGCGCTCACCGCTCCCGTCAGTCGGGCTGAGCCCCCTCCCTAGTATCCCTGTGTGACCGTCGACTTCCGGACGACGCCTGACCGGTATCGCCATTGGCATCTCGACGTGGATCCGCCCCTGGCGTTCCTCACCATGGATGTCGATGAGAGCGGGGGCCTCGACGAGGGATACGAGCTGCGGCTCAACTCCTACGACCTGGGCGTGGACATCGAGCTCTACGATGCCACGCAACGGCTCCGCTTCGAGCATCCCGAGGTGGGAGCGGTGGTGATCACGTCAGCTCTCGACAGGGTGTTCTGTGCAGGGGCGAACATCAGGATGCTGGGCAGGGCAGCTCACTCCTTCAAGGTCAACTTCTGCAAGTTCACGAACGAGACACGCAACGCCATCGAGGACGCCTCTCAGCAGTCAGGCCAGCGTTACGTGGCTGCCATCAACGGCAATGCGGCTGGGGGCGGCTACGAGCTGGCGTTGGCCTGCGACTACCTCATCTTGACGGACGACGGCAGCTCGGGCGTGTCGATGCCGGAAGTTCCGCTGCTTGCCGTCCTCCCCGGGACAGGCGGTCTCACCCGGTTGACGGACAAGCGGCTCGTACGGCGCGACAGGGCAGATGTCTTCTGCACGATCGAAGAGGGTGTGAAGGGGCCAAGAGCCGTCGAATGGGGCCTGGTGGACGAGGTCGTGCCCAGGTCGCGATTCCAGGATGCTGTCCGCGAGCGAGCCCTCGCGATGGCCGAGACCAGCGATCGACCTCGAGACGCCAAGGGCCTCGATCTCACGCCGCTCCGACGAGAGGTCGAGTCCGATCGCATCTCGTACTCCCATCTGGACGTGGCGATCGACAGAGCCGGCCGGGCTGCCACGCTGACCCTCCGTGGGCCCGAAACGGGGCCTGCGGAAGGCCCAGATGAGATCACAGACAGTGGCTACTGGCCTCTGGCCCTGGTCAGGGAGCTGGATGACGCCCTGCTGCACATGCGAGTCAACGAGCCGGAGATCGGTTTGCTGTTACTCGAGACCGAGGGAGCCCCCGACCTCGTGGCAGGCCACGACGCCTTCCTCGTCCAGCACACGTCTGACTGGCTGGTGCGGGAGATCGTTCTGTACTGGAAGAGGACGCTCAAGCGACTGGACATCGGCTCGCGGACCGCGTTCGCGCTCATAGAGCCTGGAAGCTGCTTCGTTGGCCTGCTCGCAGAGCTGGCGCTCGCCGCGGACAGGACGTACATGTTCGAGGGGGCTCGGGAAGGAGGCGACGAGCCGGCCCCATCCCTGCAGCTCACTCCCTCCAATCTCGGGGCGTTTCCCATGTCCAACGGCATCTCCCGCCTCGAGACGAGGTTCTGGGGACATCCGGAGGGGATCGACCACGTCAGGTCCTTGGTCGGTGTGCACCTCGACGCTCAGGCCGCTCTGGCTGCCGGTCTCGTGACGTACGCCTTCGATGAGGTCGAGTGGGAAGACGAGCTGAGGCTGGCTGTCGAGGAGAGAGCGAGTTTCTCCCCGGACTCGCTCAGTGCCATGGAGGCGAACCTGCGGTTCGCAGGTCCCGAGACGATCGAGACGAAGATCTTCGGGAGGCTGTCCGCATGGCAGAACTGGGTGTTCTCGCGTCCGAACGCGGCCGGAGACGAGGGAGCTCTGCGCCGGTACGGGACGGGACAGCCGCCTGCGTATGATCGCGATCGAGCATGACCGGTTTCCTGTCAATGGAGGCGTCGGATTTCGGTGGCTCCATTGACACGAACGAGGAGCGCCTGTGAGCGGCGACGTCGACTATGACCAGCGCATCCCCAACAACGTGGGCCTGGCTGACGACGCCAGGCTGCGCAGGGCGCTCGAGTCGTGGCATCCCGGATATCTGGACTGGTGGATGCGGATGGGACCGGACGGGTTCCAGGAGGCACTCGTCTACCTGAGGACCGCAGTCAGTGTCGACCCTAGGGGTTGGGCCCGTTTCGACTACGTCCGCATGCCAGAGTACCGATGGGGCATCCTGCTGGCCCCTGCCGTCGAGGACAGGCGTGTCCCCTGTGGCGTGCACCGCGGCGAGCCCGCCTGGCAGGAGGTGCCAGGCGAGCACAGGGCGCTTCTGCGTAGGCTCGTCGTCGTCCAGGGCGACACCGAGCCTGCCTCCGTCGAGCAGCAGCGATACCTCGGGAAGACCGCCCCTTCGCTCTACGACATGCGGAACCTTTTCCAAGTCAACGTGGAGGAGGGCCGCCACCTCTGGGCGATGGTGTACCTCCTCCAGCGGTACTTCGGAAGGGACGGGCGAGAGGAGTCCGAGGAGCTGCTACGCAGACAATCAGGAGACATCGACAAGCCCCGCATTCTGGGAGCGTTCAACGAGGAGACCCCCGACTGGCTCTCGTTCTTCCTCTTCACGTTCTTCACAGACAGGGACGGCCGCATGCAGCTCGGAGCCCTCGCCGAGTCGGGCTTCGATCCGCTGTCGCGGACCTGCCGCTTCATGCTGACCGAAGAGGCCTTCCACATGTTCGTTGGGGAGTCCGGCATCACCAGGATCATCAAGAGCACGTGCCAGTCGATGCGCAGCGCGGGCATCGAGGACCCATACGATGTCGAAGCCATACGCAAGTTGGGCGTGATCGACCTTCCCCTCATCCAAAGGAAGGCCAACCTCCACTACTCCTTGACGTTGGACCTGTTCGGGTCGGAGCTGTCGACCAACGCCGCCAAGGCCTTCAGCGCAGGCCTCAAAGGGCGGTTCCAGGAGGCGAAGATCGCAGACGACCACATGCTCGCAGAAGACACCTACCCAGTGCTCCAGCATGTCGATGGCCGGTTCGACGTGGTCGACGAGCCCGCGCTGACCGCTCTCAACGCCCGCCTCCGCGATGACTTCATCACGAACTGCTCACGAGGCATCGACAGATTCAACAAGACGATCGCGCAGGAGGAAGTCGACTTCGAGGTGACGCTTCCCCATGTGTCGTTCCATCGACAGATCGGCCAGTTCGCTGGGCTCCACGTGACTCCCGAAGGAGAGCTCACCGGCGAGAGCGCCTGGGAGGCTCGACGAGGCGAGTTCCTACCCACAGCCGATGACGCAGCCTTCATCTCCGAGCTCATGGCGCGACCAACGCTGAACGGCTTCGCCTCGTGGATCGCCCCGCCACGCTCGGGCATCGACAACAGGCCAGGTGACTTCGAATACGTGCGGCTGGTCGCCTGACGGTGGAGACGTTCGCCCACCGGAGGCGGGTCACGTGGTCAGACACCGATACCGCCCAGATCGCCTACACGGTGCGAATCCTCGACTACGCCATGGACGCCATCGAGGCGTGGTGGGAAGAGGTCCTCGGAGTCTCCTGGTACGACATGGTCGTCGAGAGGGAAGTCGGGGGTCCGTGGGTTCACTTCGATGCCGACATCTCGGCGCCCGTCACGCCGAAGGACACGCTCGAGAGTCGCGTCTTCGTCGAGAAGGTAGGGACGACGTCTCTGTCCTTCCGCGTCGAAGGAGCCAGGACGGACGGCGTGAGGACCTATCTCGCCCATCTCACCACGGTGTTCGTAGACCGTCCGACCTGGAAGCCCATCCCGATTCCGGAAGACCTCCTCGGATCGATACTCGAGTACCGAAGGGCCGTAGGGAGCTAGGGACGGCTCATATGAACCGCACCGACCTTCGGTAATCGGCTACGGATGGTCTGCTTGCTCATGAAATGTTTCCTGGCCGCCACGTGGTCTATGGCACCGGATGCCAGGCGAGGCCTGTGAAGGGCCCGCTGGGTGCAATGTGGGGGAGGGCACGCAGCCCGCTTCCGTCGTTCTCCATCACGAGTACTTGTCTGTGTACGGAGGGTGAGCGCCAATAGCCGCCGTCTACCGAGAAGTCGAGGGCCGCGAGTCGAGTTCCGTCCGGTGACCAGGCGGTCGCAACGTAGTGGCCGGAAGCGATCTCTCGAAGACCCGAGCCGACGACGTCGACGAGGTAAAGCCGAGACGGCATCGGGTCGGCAAGCGGGTTCCAGGCAAACTTCACGTCATCGCCGATGGTGAGATTCGCGACGGTCACCAGGAGTTGTGCGCCGTTCGGTGACCATGCCAAGTGCCGCACCAATCCGAGATTGGAAGAAACCAGTTCCCGGACCGCACCGGTCTCCACTTCGACGACCGCGAGGGTCGTACCCGTCTCCCGTCCCACAGCGAAGGCAACCGCTGAGCCGTC